>JAQCER010000923.1 GCA_027618625.1 Verrucomicrobiota bacterium | reverse complement strand
GTGAACAACAGTTCCACGGAATCCGACCAGAGATCCAGCCGGATACCGTGATCAAGTCAGCGCTGACCATCAGCCCGTCACTGCCATTGCCGGAGGGCGACGACTGGAAGGCTGTGTGGGATCCGATCGACACAGAAAACAACCGCAAGACCGCTGCGAACGACGGGCGATTGCTCGGCAATGTTCCTGCGTTTCTGGTGGTCGAGAACAATCTGGTGCAACGCTATGATGCAAACGACTTGATCGAGGTCACATTGAACAAGGAGCTCAGCCCGGGTCTGACGGTGGAAAAATTGATGCGTTGGGTGACCGTTAGGCCGCAGCCTGAAGGAATGAAAGTCTCCCTGGGCGACCGCAGTTTCCGAATCAGTGGCAACTTTGAAAGGCAACTCTACCATGTGGATGTGGCGACAGGGTTGCCGGCTGCGGATGGGACACTGCTGAAGCAACCCGAATCAAAGGCTCACGTGGTCAAGGCGATGCCCCCCCACCTCTCCATTCCTGCGTTTGGTGCCACGCAGTACGGGCAGGGCAAGAAGTCGTTTGAGATCATTGCCGCGAATCTATCGTCCGTACGCGTGCGGGTGAAGCAGGTGGCCCCGGGCGATGCTGCTCGTGCGATGGCGGCCTACCAACTCTACACCTCGAAACGGGACAACGAATCTACGCCAGAAGAATCATCGAAGGATCAACTCGACTACGTGCCATTTCAGGTTGTTCCAGGAAAGACAGTTTGCGATAAGATCTACGAGTCGGCGGTGGCGATCGACCAGAGCGACAAATTTATGATCGACTGGAAGGAAGCGCTCGGCAGGGAGGTGTCGGCCGCATTGCTTTTTGTCTCAGTGGAGGGAGTGATCAGGGCAGAGGTCGAGATGGAGGAGTCGATTGATAAGGGAACAATGATCGCACAGTCCCTGCTGCAGATTACGGACATCGGTCTGGCGTGGAAGCGGACAAAGGATGACGTGCTGATCTACGCCTTTTCCCAGCACACGGGTGAACCGGTGCCGGATGTGGTGCTCAATCGCTATGATGCTGATGCCTCATCGATTGGCGAACGGACGGTCACGGATGCCCATGGGATGGCGACCGTGGCGGTGGACAATGCGCGCTGGCTGGTGGCAGGGAAGGGGGATGACGCGCAGGCGATTCGATTTGGCGAAGACCTGCCGATGGTTTCCATGTGGCAGTTCGGAGTGCCGTTAGAATGGCGCAGCTTGGAAAGTCAGTACCGGGAGACGCACGTTTTTACTGAGCGCCCGCTCTACAAGCCTGAAGACACGGTAAACTTAAAATGCCTGACGCGGATGGTGCAGGGTAACGAGATCACCCTGCCGGATCACCGCGATGCAATGCTCAAGCTGTACGATCCGGAGGGCCGCCTGCACACCACTCGCGACATTACTTTTTCCGAGCGAGGTTCTTACACCGGGACGATCGAGCTGCCCGCGCGTGAGACGGGGCTTGGTACTTATCGCATAGAAGTGGCGTTCGCTGATCCGGGAGGAGAAACGGCTGTCGAAAGGGTCCGCGAAAGCAGTTTCGACCACTACATCTTCGTCCAGGAGTTCAAGCCGAACGCGTTCGCCGTAACGATGGGAGCAAGTGAGGGCGGCATCGATTCTGAGGCGCATACCTTTCCGCTTTCGGCGCAGTACCTGATGGGGAAAGCACTGGCAAAATCCAAGGTCACATGGTCTGCAAGCGTCTACGATTCAGCATTCAGTTCTGCAGAGTGGCCCGGCTTTGCCTTTGGAGATTCCCGTGGTGCCTGGGTCTACGCGGGGGATGGTTACCGCGAATTCGAAGCGGTCAGCAATCGCGAACGCTCGCATTCCCTCAGCGGCAATACCGAGCTGGATGACGCTGGCTCGGCTGCCGTGGTGGTGCCTCTGGCAAAGCAGCAGCAATATCCATCGCGACGGACGATCTCGCTGAACACATCGGTTACCGACATCAACCAGCAGACCATTTCTGCCGCGATCGATAAAGTCGTGGATAGCTCTGATTTCTATCTGGGCATTCGATCGGACGAGCAAGTTATTCGTGTTGGCCAGTTCAATGTCGTGGAACTCGCAGCAGTCGATCTGGACAATTCCGAACACAAGGAACCGCTGCAGGCACACGTAAAAATTGAAAAATTGCTATGGAACACGGTGAAAGTAGAGGGTGCGGGTGGTGCCGTCACGATGAAGAATTTCATCTCGGTCGCTGATGTCTATTCACAGGAGGTCACCGTGCAGCCTGGAGGTGAGAACGCCGTTTCGCTCACTCCTGATGCGCCTGGAACCTATGTGCTCACCGCCAGCTGTTCAGATTCGCATGGCCGACCGGTGGTTTCCGCGACGACGATTACTGTGTATGGTGACGGGGACGTCTACTGGCATCAGAATGACGGGATTCGCATGGAGATTGAGGCCAATAAAGCGGAATACCTGCCCGGAGAGGAAGCGATGATCGTCGTGAAGTCGGCTGTACATGGGCCTGCTCTGGTCACTGTGGAACGCGAAGCCGTTCGCCAGCAGGTTACGACAGAGATCACCAGCGACGCGCAGG
>JAQCER010000009.1 GCA_027618625.1 Verrucomicrobiota bacterium | reverse complement strand
TTCCGGCCATTTCCAGTCGCGGAATCTCGTCGATTACCCGGTGAAGGCCGATCTTTTTTCCATAGTAACCGTAGATCGCTTTTAGGCACGTCGGGCCGCAGGTATCGTCGGTGGGTTGCCACGGCATGTCCAGGGGACAGAAGAATCGCTCACCGATCTTGTCGACGTCTGGCACTGCAGGTGCACGTGCACGTTCGCTTGCGCGCTTCATCTTGGCCAATAGGCGGAGACGTCCAGGGGAACCAGAACGAACAACCGCAGGACAGGGATCCTCCGGTACCAGTTATGAAAAAACAGCAGCTTGGCGTGCACTCTCTGAATGACGGGAACGAAGTACGCGATCCACACCGACTTGCAATGGGAATATGCAAAGGAAAATCTGATGAGCGCCGAGAGCCAACGGGGAGCCCGCAAGGCGGTCGCGGTCCATGCCCGTGTTGTTGTGCGACTCGATACGATTAAACCTTGGCGAGTGCCTGATCGAGATCGGCGAGGATGTCGGCGATGTCTTCGATTCCCACGGAGAGGCGGACGAGCTCGGGCTTTATGCCACCGGCGGCCTGTTGCTCGGCGGTGAGCTGGGAATGGGTCGTGGTCGCAGGATGGATGGCGAGGCTCTTGGCATCACCGACGTTTGCCAGGTGGCTAAAGAGTCCCAGTGAATCGATGAACTTTGACCCGGCTTCTGCTCCACCTTTGATGCCGAAGACCACCATCGAGCCGCCTTTGCCGCGCAGGTATTTCTGGTTGAGCTGAAATTGCGGATCGTCCTCGAGACCCGGGAATCGCACCCACTCGATGGCCGAGTGTCCTTTGAGATGTTTGGCGACTGCCAGTGCGTTCTCGCAGTGGCGCTCCATGCGCAGCGGCAGGGTTTCGATTCCCTGCAGGAACATCCAGGCATTGTCTGGAGAAATACAGGCGCCCAGGTTCCGCAATGGCCCGGTGCGCATGCGCAGGATGTATGCCAGTGGCGCGAGCGGCGCGGGGAGGTCGTGGCCCCAGCGCAGTCCATGGTAAGAATTGTCTGGATCGTCGAAGAGCGGGAAGTTGCCGTTAGCCCAGTTGAACTTTCCGGAGTCGACGACGACACCGCCAATGCCGGTGCCGTGGCCACCGAACCACTTGGTCAGCGAATGGCATACTATGTCAGCGCCGTGCTCGATCGGCCGTGTGAGATACGGTGTCGAGAACGTGCTGTCGACAATCAGCGGCAAACCTTTGGCGTGGGCGATCTTCGCAATGGCTTCGAGATCGGCGATGTCGAGACTTGGATTGCCAACGGACTCACAGAATAGCGCGCGGGTTTTGTCGGTAATGGCATCGGCAAAGTTTTGCGGGTTGTTAGGATCAACGAACTTCACCTTGATCCCCAGCGTCGGCAGGATGTCATTGAACTGGGTGAAGGTGCCGCCGTAGAGGTTGTTGGCGGAAACGATTTCGTCGCCAACCTGTGCCACGTTGATGATGGAATAGAAGATCGCGCTGGTTCCAGAGGCCACAGCGAGGGCAGCAGCTCCGCCTTCCAGCTGGGCGACGCGCTGCTCCAGCACGTCGTGGGTAGGGTTCATCAATCGGGTGTAAACATTGCCTAGCTCGCGCAGCGCGAACAGGTTGGCGGCGTGCTCGGTATTATTGAAAACGTAAGAACTGGTGCGGTAGACAGGAACGCCGCGTGAGAGAGTGGTTGGGTCGGGCGTGTGGCCGCCGTGCAAGCAGATGGTGTTGAAGTTCATTGGGAAATTCAGGTGGTTAAGGATTCGGTCTTCCCGAGATTCAAAATCGCCGGTCAATTGTCGATTCAAAAAACAACCGAACCGCCTGATACCCGCTATTTGCTGCGTTTCGTGGTGGCGCGGCTCCAGCGCACCACGCTGGCTGAGATGCCCGGCAGGATGAAAAAGATCGAGAGGATATAGATGTTGAAATCGAAATCGAGGCCCATGATTTTGCTGATCGTGGAGTGGAACAACACGAACGCGACTCCGAAAAAGAATGCCCATACGCGGCCAGCGAGCGCCAGGACAACGGCAATCTCCAACACCAGTCCGCTGCCGATGATGACGCGGCAAAGGTTTGGTGAAGCCATCAGGAGAGCCTCGGTGCGGGCAGGTAGATCGGTCAGGAAGCTGCTGTCACTGCCGTGTTCTTTCAGCTCGTTGAAGTAGGCCATGCGCGTGTTCTTTTTCAGCTGAATTGGAAAGCGCGCAGCGTTGACGAACCAATCGAGACCGGACTCCTTCAACTTTGTATAGGCGCTTACCATGTAGCCCGCGACCACCGCCTGCTGGGTCACGTAGGCGACGTGGATCTCGCGATCAACCGGTTGCCCAAGCAAGCCGGTGCGCCACCTGCGATGGCGGATCAAATCGTAGATCAGGCAACCGCTCTGCGCGAGCAGCACCAGCGAGACGATTTGCGAGTGGTGGGTGATCGCTCCCTGCGAGTTCGTGAGTGTCCCGGCGAAGACCGTCACCATGAGCAGCAGCGGGGTGGTGATCACTGCAGCGCTGCCCAGTGCGTAAACTGACAACAACACTGCTACGGCAGATTTGAACCACACCGCGCCGAAGAATTTACCGAACCCGATCACCATATCCGGGAAGAAGAGCGCCAGGCCCGTCGGCTGCGGCACACCTGCCGCGTTCATCGCCTCGGGGATGGAGTCCCAGATCACAAGGGCGAAAAGCATCCGCATCACCACCAGCTCCCAGCGGGCGAACGGCGTCGGGTTAAAAAATGTCCTGGCGCTGGCGCTCCTACTCACTGGACGGTCTCCTTTCTGCCAGCCGACCATTCCCCGACCAACTGCGGCGGCGTCTCGACCAGCTCACCCTTTTCCTCCGTTATGTAGATCCGGTAGAGCCGCATGGGCATTCCAGCGTCGAAAAGCTGACGAGCCTCTGTTGACGCATTTTCGTACAACCACTTCACCGTGTAATCGCCCCCGGGTCGGCACTGCTCGGCGCTCAGTTGATCTTTGCGCTTTTTGAATTTCTTCTGGATGCTATCGAGCTCGGTATCGAAGATTTTCTTCAACTTGGTCGAGCGCACGGCTGCGACGGTTTCCGTGGCGATCGGCTGGTCTTTGCGATCGGTAACATAGACGTAATAGTCCCGTTCATCGAAATCCGAATACATCGGGAAATGGCTGAACGGGAAAAACTCATAGCGCTGCGTCTTCTCTCCCCGGCTGATTTTTGGGATCAGGCAGGCGAGTATCAGGAGGACTAATGGGGCAAGCATCTGCAGTTCGTGCAGGAATCGCTTTCCCAGCAACTGCAAGCGCGCTTGGTTTTGCATGGTGGAGATTTCTTCCGGGAGTGTTGATCCTCAATGGTGGAATTGCAAGTGGCATGGAGGTCGATTGGCAGGATTGGCGTGATGGACGAAAGGATGTGACTATAGAAGTTTGTGAACAAATCCCTGTGACACACTGCGCTTCAACCGTTACTAACGATATCAAGATGAACGACACCCCTGATGCGCCAGCAGTCGAGATCGAGCACCTGACCAAGCTGTTCCGCATTCCTTCCTTGCGAAAGCAGACGGTGCTCGCGGTGAATGATCTGTCGCTGACGGTTGGCCGAGGTGAAGTCTATGGCTTGATCGGGCCCAATGGCTCAGGCAAATCGACCACGATGAAGGTGCTGCTGGGGCTGCTCCATGCTACGTCCGGCAAGTGCTCGATTTTCGGCCGCGACAGCAGCCAGGTGGACAGCCGGAAGGACGTCGGCTTCCTGCCGGAGAACCCGTATTTTTACAAACACCTGACGGCCTCCGAGACTCTGGAATTCTACGGGCGCGTTTGCGGCCTGACCAAGGCTGAGCGCCGCGATCAGAATGCGCGCCTACTCAAATTGGTCGATCTGGAACATGCCAAGGATCGGCGACTTGCGGGCTATTCCAAAGGAATGCTACAGCGCATCGGGCTCGCGCAGGCATTGGTGCAAAATCCGCGGCTGGTCGTGCTCGATGAACCGACCGCTGGCGTCGACCCGTCCGGCTCCCGGCAAATCCGTGATCTCATCCTTGAGCTCAAGGAACAGGGGATCTCGATCATCCTCTCGTCCCACTTGCTCGAGCAGGTGCAGGAAGTGTGCGATCGCGTTGGCATCATTTACAAAGGCGATCTGGTGCGTGAGGGCAGGCTGGAGGATCTGATTTCGATCGAAGATCAAACGGAGATCATTTTGAAGAACGCGAGCGCTGCTCTGCTTGAAAAAGTCCGCGCACTGGCGATGGGTGAGTCCACCGAAGTGATCTCGATAGGCCGCCCGCGCACGACTTTGGAGAGATTATTCCTGGAGGAGACTCAGTAATCAAATGAATGACGACGACCACGAGACACCGGACCAGAAAAGAACCGGATACAGCGGTGCCGCCCTGGCGACCGAAAGCCAGCCACACAGCATCTTTTCGCCGTCACGGATCTGGGCACTGACGATGCACACTTTCACCCAGATGGTGCGCATGCGGGTGTTTTACTTCCTGCTCTTCTTCAGTGCCGGCATCATTTTGGTGGCATTCATGTTTCTGCGGTTCACTCCAGAGCAGGAATTGAAGCTGCTGAAGGATGTGTCGCTCGGTGCCATGTCGCTGTTCGCTGGAATATTTGCGATCGCCGGAACAGCACTGCTCATTCCAAAAGATCTGGAGGACCGGACGCTCTATACCATTCTGTGCAAGCCCGTGCCGCGGTTTGAGTATTTACTGGGCAAGCTGCTGGGAATGCTCGTCCTGATCTTTGTCAGCATGCTGTTCATGGACGCGCTGTTCTGCACCGTCGTCGGGGTCCGACAGAAGATCCTGGAAAAGGAAGTGGCGGTCGCTTACGATCAGGAACTGGCAAAATATCCCGAGCGCGAGCAGAACGAGAGCTGGAAGGAACAACGTGAGGAAGCACTGTCGGCGATCACTGAAAATGGATTACGCTGGGATCTCCAGGCGGCCGTGTGGGCGATCTTTTTGAAAGCCTCGGTGATGACTGCAGTGACGTTGCTCGTCTCTACCTTTGCGACGACAACGTTGTTCACGATCATCAGTTCCATTGCCGTGTTCATCATCGGCCATGGCCAGCATCTGGGACGCAGCTATTTCCTGAGCGGAGCACCGGACGGCGGATTAGAGCGCGCACTGGCTGGAGCGCTCGCCGTCATATTCCCCGACTTCCACCTCTACGATATCGTCGATGCAGTGGTGTCCGGCGAGACCATTGCCACCACGCTGCTGCTGCAGATGTCGGGGATGACGTGCCTTTATCTGCTAATCTACACCGCAGCGGCATCCTTCGTTTTCAGCAACAAGGAACTCTAACACTCGCACCCAACGCCCAAAGCTCAAAGCTGCCGATGTCCCGCCACACCCGAAACCTGCTGATCGCCGCGGTGCTCCTGATTTCGTTCGGGTATGGTCGCATGTATCTCGAGGAACCCATGGCGAAGGACATGGTGGCCAAGAATTACTGGCCGAACACCATGAACATGCAGACCCGGGACAAAGTCGGGCAGCTCGGAATGACGGCAGCGCTTGGTGGATTCCGCTCTCTGGTCGCTTCGATCATGGCCGTGCAGGCGTTTACGCACTGGGACGAAGGCCGCTTTGACCAGGCGATCGCCCAGTACTGGGTGATCGTTCAATTGCAACCAGGCGCCTTCTTCAACTGGTTCCAGGGCCTGCAGTACAGCGCTCACTCGTTCGAGTTTCCAGAGGACAAAAATCAACGCGCCGATTGGGTGCGCAAATACAACGAGACTGTCGCCGAAGGCGAACGCTTCATGCTCGGGGCCAAGAAATTCATGCCTGACGACTACCGCGTCTACGGCCAGCTCGGCATGCTACACGCCAGCAAATTCGTTCCCAAGAACTGGTGCAAGGCCGCCGAATACTACGAACAAGCAGCCGCCTGCCCGAATACCAAGCCGTATTATTTTCGATTCAGTGCCTATGCCCTCTCGCAGTGCCCGGGCAAAGAGCAGGAAGCCTACGAGCAACTGAAGTCCCTCTACGACTCAAACACCCGTTTTCCAAGCGTCATCACGCACCTCCAGCGCATGGAGGAATTCCTGAATATCCCCCAGGCCGACCGGATCCCCGAGCGCGCGAACAAGAAGTAGTCTGCTCACTCCTGTTTCGACCAGCGATCGAGGTCGCTGGCGGTGGCTCGGAGCAAGTGCACGGCCTGCTGCGACTGCTGTTCGCGATGTCCGCGGGACTCGGTGAGCTGGTGCAGCAGCGTCTCAAGCGGCAGCAGACCGAAGCGAACCAGTGGCGTCTTCAACTTGTGCTGGATTCTGCTGACTTTCTCGGAGAACTCATTGCCGCCTGGGATGGCCTGTAAAGATACCAACTCATCTGCTGCGACTCGGAACTCTTCGGCCATCATGGCAGCCAGGGCTCGCGACCGGTGGGGATCTTGGTGAAGTGACAGCAACTCTTCCTCAAAGCCGCGGCGGGTGTGCTTGGAAATGGCACCTATCAGTGTCCCTGCCGAGTAGGGCTTCAACACCACAGCGACCATCCCGGCATCCATGCAACGACGCGTAGCCTTGTCGGAAGACTGGGCGGTCACTGCGATCAGCGGCGTGGCTGGATACGACGTGTGCAGGACTTTTGCCAAGTCGTAACCGGTCATGTCAGGTAGCTGGAGATCCAGAAGGATGAGATCAAACGAGTGACCTTCGACAAGCTTGAGCGCTTCGGCACCCGTGTTCGCGCAGACCAAATCCGCACCCGTACCCGCGAGGGCCAACGCCATGACCTCTCGATTCGAAGCCACATCCTCGACGTAGAGGATGCGGAGCTTCGCCGGGAGAGCGGGCAATACTTCCACACCGGACGCGGATGCGGTGGTCGATGGCCCAGAAGTCAGAGCATAAGGAAGTCGCACCCGAAATTTTGTGCCACCTTCTACTGAACTCTCCAGGGAAAGTTGTCCGTGTTGTTGTTCGACCAGTTGCTTCGATACCGTCAATCCAAGACCTGATCCGGGCTCGGCGAAGGAACCGCTCGGCCTCAGCGAGACGAAAGGCTCGAAAATACTGGCATGATCTTGCGGAGCGATTCCACTGCCCGAATCTGCAACGGCAAAAGTCAGGAAACCGTCCTCGTAGTCGACAACGATCCTGACAAAACCTTGATCGGTAAATTTCACGGCATTGCTGACGAGATTATTAACGATCTGACGAAATCGTACGGGATCGCCGCTGACGACCATCACGGGTGGCGCTGCTACCTGTAGCTCCAACTGCTTGGCCATCGCATACGGACGGAACGACTGACCCACTTCCCTGACCAATTCGGCGGCATCAAAAGGTTCCACGCTGTAATCGATGGCGCCTTCCCGCAGACGGGTGTAGTCCAACGCGGTATTCAATAGCGTCATCAGGTTTGAGGAGGAGGATCGCAGTGATGCAAGAATGGGTAATTGGTGAGCGCCCGGCTGATTGCTTTCCAGTGCTCGAATAAGCCCGACTACCGCGTTCATCGGTGTCCGGATTTCATGACTCATCACTGCGAGAAATTGCTCCTTCGCATCGTTCGCTTCCTCCGCCTCGCGGCGCGAAATCTCGAGGTGTGCCACTTGTTCCCTCACCTTGTTGGCCATCTCTCGGAATCGCTGAATGGCCATGCCAACTTCGTCGTCGCCCGCTTCAGGAAGCGATTCGGGCACTTCACTGGCATCGAACTGGCGCAACGCCGAGGACAGACGGCGGAGTCGATTGGTGAATGGGAGCGACACCAGAAATGCAACACCGATTCCGGTCAATGCCGCGAGAGCTGTCGCCCATAATGCCCGCTGTTGTGAGCGCCGAAGGACAGGGTACCAGGCATCGCCAGGCAACGATAGAAGGAGTGTGATCGCTCGCGATTGCCCGGGCATCAGATTTACTGAGGTACCAAGCGCAAGCTCTCCGCCGGAGCCGCCCTCGCGCAACCAGTGACCATTGCCAAGAAATGAACTTTCCGCTCCCAGCTCAGGATATTCCTCGATCGGACGAAGGGCCCCCTCCGAGGTCAACTGCAAATGCTGCTGTGGGATCCGGGTGGAGCAGGTAGTTGGAATCTGAGTCGAACAGCCGGACACTTGCAGCAGGCGATGCTAACTGGCGAACCTCTTCGAAGACGGGACGCATGTCGGCATTGATCACCAGAATCGCAGCGCCTCGGGCCTGACCGCCAATTTTGATCGCCGCGCGAATGGTGGGGATGTGAGGCTCCGTAATGCGGCCGAAGTCGCGATTAAGATTGATCTCCGAAAGATAAACGTCCTCTGGATCTCGCGCGAGCGCGTCCTGAAAGTAGGAGCGGTCTGCCTTACTCTGTAGCCTAACCTGGGGCGTGACCTCCAACCCTTTCTCGGTGCGATCGATTCTTAGAAGCTCAAGTCCTTCTTCGCCTGGTTTGGTCGACAGCAAGCGCATCTGCACATAAGCCGCTTTTCCGGCGAAACTTGAGCGAAACTCCTCCTCCAGCAGCCTCCTCCAGCGCCCTTCTTCGTCCGTATTCCTGCTCTTTAGAAACTCAAATACCAGGGGCGACTTCGCGTAGGACCGAGCGTCACCCTGAAACCCTTGCGCCCAGGATTCCAGCTTCACCTGGATCTCGCCCGCATCCTGGCGGATTCCCTGACGGAGACTTTCACGCAGGCGCTTGTCTGCATCGCGATGCATGAACCAACTGGACAGGCCAACCGCTGCACCCAGAGAAAGAGCCCAGACTGTCGCCAGCCGACTCGCCAGCGACCGCCGCCAAGGGGTGCGTTTCAGACCACGATGTCTCATTTGAACAGACGAAAAGGCATCATCGCATGCCACACGGGGAATACAACGTGGGGCCGCTGCCTGCACCGAAAAACTCACTTCCAAGTTTTCCGATTGCCAGCGGACGGAATCGGAGTTCAAATCAGCCCGACGGTGACATCTACCAACCACTCAGAGCCAGTGCCGCCGGGGGCTTCTGCCCGGATGAAATGTCTCGTCGTCGATGACGATCCGCTGACCTGCGATACGGTCGAGAGTTTCCTCCAGCGGATTGGCGGCATTGACTACTGCCTGAAGGTGAATGACGGCACCACTGCGCTCCATTTACTGGCGACGGAGGCATTCGATGCAGTCTTCCTCGACCTTGAACTGCCTGGGGTGGACGGTGTTTCTCTTTTGAAGGCTCTGCCGCGAAGAACCCCCGTGGTCGTCATCAGCGCGAGCACTGCCTTCGGCGCAGACAGTTACGGGTTCGATGTTGTTGACTATCTGGTCAAGCCTCTGGAGTTTGCCCGCTTTGCCAAGGCTGCGGTGAAGTTGAAGAACTTCCGCGCCGAGGCCCCTGAACGCACGGATCAAGTGACCGCATTGTTCCTGCGCGAGGGCTCGACCATCCAGCGCATCGATCTCACGCAACTGACCTACATCGAAGCCCAGGCGAATTACTCGCGTTTCGTCTTTGACAATGGCGATGCGGTGATGAGCCTCGTGGCTCTGCGCAAGCTTGAGGAAATGCTGCCCGGCCAGTTCGTCCGTATCCATCGATCGTACATCGTCAATGTCACCAGAATTCGCCAGATCGAAGGGGTCCAGCTCAGTCTTGGTCAGGTGACGTTGCCCGTCGGGCAATCCTACCGCAGCAGCCTGCTGGAGAAGCTGAAGGTGATCAACTGAGCCCGGCTCAAATGGGCAATGTTCATCCAGCCATAGCGACCATTCATCCAGCCACAGGGGCCGTTCATCCATTCGAACGTGACGTTGTCAATGGGCCGACGATAGTCCGAACCCCATGGAACCTCACCCTTATTTTTCAAAACATCACAGACCATGAAAATCCCCATTTCCATCCTTATCACCTTTCTCGCACCCTCCGTGCTGCTCGCGCAGGAACTGGCAGTCAGTGCTCCCCAGGACGGCAGACGTCTCCACAAGTTCATCGGCGAGCCCGCGGCGGAAGGCGCCTCGCTTGCCTACCGGCTTCTCGATCTCTGCCAGGAAGTGTCGGCGGACGATGTGGATCGGAATCTGGCCCGACCGACCGTCCTCTCCCGGCAGATGGCGATTTGGGCCACCGCAGTCTACGCCGCCTGGGCCGCCTTCGACGAGAAGGCAGTGGGGACGCGCCTGGGCGGAGCACTCCGGCGGCCGAAGCAGGAGCACACGCTGGAGAATAAGAACAAGGCCATTGCCTACGCCAGCCATCACGCGCTGGTCTTCGCGTTCCCCGAATCGAAGGACAAGCTGGAAGGCGCGATGAGGGAACTCGGCTTCGACCCGGCGATGCTCTCGCAGGACGCGACGAAGCCCGAGGGCATTGGGCAGCTTGCCGCCGCTGCGGTCATCGATTACCGGAGGAACGACGGTGCGAACCAGTTCGGGGACGAGCCGGGCAGTAGCGGCAAGCCCTACTCCGACTACACGTTCTACCGCCCGGTGAATCCGCCGGACAAGATCCTGGATCCGGACCGCTGGCAGCCGATCACTTTCACCCTCGACGACGGCAGCAAGGTTACACCCGGTTTTCTGACTCCACACTGGTATCGGGTGAAGCCGTTCGCCATGGAGAGCAGCGCGCAGTTCCGGCCTGGTCCGCCGCCGCTGCTGACAACTGACCCCGAGGCGCTGAAGAAGCAGACCGCGCAGGTGCTGGAATACAACGCGAAGCTGACCAACCGGGAGAAGGCGATCGTGGAATTCATGCGCGATGGTCCCCGCAGCACCGGCCAGAGCGGCCATTGGCTTCGCTTCGCGCAGGACGTTTCGCGCCGGGACAAGCATAATCTGGACAAGGACGTGCAGCTCTACTTCGCCGTCGCCAACGCTGCCTTCGACGCCTTCATTTCCTGCTGGGAAACCAAGCGCGTGTACGACTCATCGCGCCCATGGACGCTCATCCACCACTTCTACAAGGGGAAGAAGATCACCGGTTGGGCCGGCCCCGACGGCGGAACCAAGAAAATGCTCGGCGAGGAATGGCACCCTTACTCTCCTCAAAGTTTCGTGACTCCGCCGTTTCCGGGCTACACGAGCGGCCACGCCACCGTGAGCGGGGCCTGCGCGCGCGTCATCCAGCTTTTCACGGGATCGGAGGACTACGGATTCACAGAAATGCGGAAGCATTGCGAGCTGACGGAAAAGACGGCTGGCGAGACCATTTCCCTCGACCTCGCCACCTGGGACAGCGTGGCCGAGATGGCGGCCCTCTCCCGCGCCTTGGGCGGATACCACATTCCGATCGACAACGACATCGGCCTCGATGTCGGCCGCAAGATCGCAGTTTATAGTTGGCCGAAATACCGGGAATACTTCGACGGGACCGCCAAGGTTCGCGACTAGGGTTCCTTGGTTCCCGCTCGGACTCCAGCCCGGGCGTCAGTCAATTCTCGCGCTCGTGGTCGGGCCTTCATGGTCATCTGCAGGATCCGAATGACCTTTAGCCGTGACAAGCGAGCCTAAAGGCGCAGCGGAATTCGCAGAGACGCCCCGGTGGGCTCGGGCGTCGTCCTCTTGCAAAAATTGAAGGCAAAATAAGCTGTTTTAGGGCTGCGCCCTGGTGCCAGGGCCAGCGCTTGAACAAGGGAAGCCCCGGCATCTGCCGCCTACAAATGGCTCGATATTCTATCCTGCTTTAGGCTTTGTACCCGCGATGTCGAGTGTGTCGGGACTGCCCAACATAACATCGTGTCCCGCCAGATGGCCATCCCTTAACTTAACTGCCAGGTTCGACCCTTCAGGCGCAACTCAATTTCAGGATTGACCGCGCAGTTCTCAGGGTATATCACAGTCGCCATTGTGATTTCCTTGATCGAACGGTCTAAGTTGCTTCTGCGATGCCTGCTCTGAGCCCAGCTTGCTGGGGCGGCGGTCGTCGTCCAAAAGTAGCAATCAGCACCCCGCTGGGTGCTGACGGTTTTGTGCGCACTGGCAAAAATCCAGTGCTTGACGCTGTGGCATGAAATTTTTCGCTTACCGCCGCGCTCTGGTGTGCCCACGCGTCCTGTTTTTCTAATTCTTTCGTCCATCCTGTGGGCAGAACAAACCAAACGACACCATGAAAAAGAGACACTTCCTCGCAGCTGCCTTGGCGCTGCCCTTCGCCATCTTCACTTCCAGCTGCGAAAATAAGGACAGGTCCGCACCTGCGACCGAGACTGAACCGGACGGAGCGACCACTTTGTCCGAAGGCGGCCCGGCTACTCAGCCGCTGCGTTTTTCCGCAATCCCTGACATGAATACCACCGAGCAGACGGTGAAATTCCAGAAGCTGGCGGACTACCTTGCCAAAACCCTCGGGGTGAAGACCGAGTTCATCCCTGCGGCGGACTATGATGCATCGGTGTCCAAGTTCGTGAATGGCGAAATCCACTTGGCGTGGTTCGGCGGGCTCACTGGCGTGCAGGCGCGTGCTGAGGTCGAGGGTGCACTGGCGATTGCCCAAGGCGCGGAAGATCCACAGTACCTTTCCTACTTCATCGCCAACGTTGATACCGGACTGGAGCCGTCAGACGATTTCCCCGTCGGCATTAAAGACCTGAAGTTCACCTTTGGCAGTCAGAAGTCGACCTCTGGTCGCCTCATGCCCGAATTCTTCATTCGCGAAGCTACCGGCTCCGGCCCGGACGACTGGTTCAGCCAGCCGGTCGGATACTCCGGCGCACATGACAAGACCGCCAAGCTGGTCGAAGCCGGCACCTGGCAGGCCGGTGTGTTGAGCTACACCACGTATGACAAGATGGTGGCGGAAGGGAATCTCGATCCGGCCATCTGCAAGATCATCTGGAAGACCCCCTACTACGCGGACTACAACTGGACCGCACACCCGGATCTGAACTGGATCTTCGGCGATGGCTTTATCGCCAAGCTGCAGAGAGCACTCATCGATATTGACGATCCGGAGTTGCTCAATATCTTGCAGCGCTCAGCAATTATCGAAGCGAAAAACGAGGACTTTCAGGGGATCGCAGATGTAGCGACGGCGCTCGGTCTGTTGAACTAGCGTTCATTTGTATCAATGTCAGTTCCACCGAGCGGTCCCCAGGTGGCCTTTGAACTTGAAGGCGCCGGGTGTCGATACGGCAAACTGGACGCCCTTGTTCCCACCAACCTGCGCATCGCTTCTGGCGAACGCCTCGGGTTGGTGGGCCCCAGCGGCAGCGGGAAAACGACTCTCTTGCGCCTGCTCAACGCCACGGTGCAACCGACTTCTGGCAGGGTGAGTGCGCTTGGGAAACGCATCGATTCCCTTTCCGCACAGTCTTTGCGGGCAGTGCGCTCTCGCATCGCTACCATTCCGCAGCATCTCGGGCTGGTGCCGAATCTGCGGGTATGGCAAAACGTTGCGATCGGTCGGATCGGTCGCCGCGGATTCGCGGGAACGTTGAAAGACTTACTGTTTGTTTCGAAGCATTCGCTTGAGGAAATCCATGAACTACTTGAACGCGTAGGCATTGAAGAAAAGCTGTTCGCCCGCACCTCACAGCTATCGGGCGGGCAAAGGCAACGCGTCGCTGTCGCCCGTGCGCTTTTTCAAAAACCGCAGGCGATTCTAGCCGACGAGCCTGTTTCGAGCGTCGACCCGGCCCGGGCAGCAAGCCTGGTAGCTCTGCTCAACGATCTGGCGGAGGAACATAACCTGACGCTCGTGATCAGCCTGCACAATCTGGAACTCGCGCGTGCGCACTTGCCCCGACTCATCGGCCTGCGCAGTGGCCACGTGCAGTTTGATCAGGATTCCGCATCGATCGGGGACAAGCTTTTCGATGATCTCTACGATTTGAGCGGAAGTGAAATGCTGGAAGATGGGGGAGGGGAGCACCGTTGACGGCGAGTCTGCGGCAGCGCTTTCTGGGCTCACGGCGCGGGACGCTGTTAGGCATCGGCATCGCGGCAGCCATGTGTGCGTGGCTGCTCGGACTCGATCCGCGGCGACTGGTCGAAGGGAACTCGCTGAAGCTTGCAGGCGAGTTTTTTGCCGCCGCATTCCGGCCTGCGCTCAACTACGAATCGCCCGTCGATGGCGCACCACCGTTCCTGCTGGTCGCTATTCAGTCGGTACTGATTACTCTGCGGTTCGCATTGCTTGCGATGACCGTGGCCGTGCCCTGCGCCATCGTTCTGACATTTTTTTCCACTACAGCATGGTGGCCCAATCGATCCGGGCAGCCGTGGTTGATGGCGCTGCTGCGCGTTACTTACGTTACCACTCGTACGGTCATTGCCTTTGCCCGATCCATTCACGAACTCATCTGGGGGCTGCTGTTCATCACTGCCGTCGGCCTGTCGAGCGAAGCTGGAGTCATCGCCGTCGCCATTCCCTTCTCCGGTATTCTGGCAAAGATCTACTCCGAGATGCTCGAAGAACACGCACGCGATTCCCAGGAAGCACTGCAGGCGATCGGTGCTGGCAGCTTTTCCGCATTCTTCTTCGGACTCATCCCGCGCGCTCTGCCGGACCTCGTATCTTACACGTTTTACCGCCTTGAGTGCGCGCTGCGCACCGCAGCTGTTTTCGGTTTCATCGGAATCGAGACCATCGGCTACCGCATAAAGCTATCATCCGACGAATTCCACTACCGCGAAATCTGGACTTACCTTTACCTGCTGTTCGCCGCCATCGCCATCATCGAATGGTGGGGTGCCAGCATTCGCAAACGTCTGCGCGATTGATTGAACCGAGATGACGACCGCTGCACCAGCCGTAATCACCCGAACCGAGCGCATCGCCCAGTTGCACCGCGCACGGCCAAAGTCGTGGTTCCTGCGCATCAGCTTGTGCATCCTCGCCGCGCTCGTGCTGTGGTCATGGACGGCCGGCGACCTCTACAAATCCTACCTCACGCCCGAGCAGAAGCAGGCCAACCTTGAACGCTTCCTCGCCAAAATGACACCGGCACCCGTGCGAAACACCGGCGACTGGTCCCTGGCATGGCCGTGGGCGGGCAAGCAGCTCAGTGAAGGCAAAGGCGTTGAGGCATCGATCATCACCTTCTCGCTGGCCACCGTGGCGGCAGCGCTTTCTGGTCTGTGGGCACTCGCCCTGCTGCCCGGTGCCGCCCGCAACCTTGCTACCAGCGAACCACTCGGAATGACCGGTGGCCACGGGAGATTCACCATGCCCCATTTTTTTTGGTTCCTTGGCAACAAAATCACCCGCGCCCTGTTCGTCTTCGCCAGAAGCCTTCCGGAATACGTGCTGGGGTTCCTATTGATCTCCATCTTCGGCCCCGATCCGTGGGCGCTCGTGCTCGCGCTCGCAATTCACAACTTCGGCATCCTCGGTCGACTCGGCGCCGAAGTGATCGAAAATGCACCGCAGGAACCTGCCCAGACCGTGATCGTTCACGGTGGCGGCCGGCTCGGTGCTTACCTTGCCGCACTCCTCCCCGAATCGTTCAATCGCATGGTCGTCTACTTCTTCTACCGCTGGGAAACCTGTGTTCGCGAAGCCACCGTCCTCGGCATGCTCGGCGTCATTTCCCTCGGTTACCTGGTCGTCGGTGCAAAATCAGGCCGCGCCTTTGACCAAATGGTTTTTTTCGTCCTGTTAGGCGGAGCCATCGTCCTCGTCGGCGATCTCGTTTCCGGCCTCGTCCGGCGCTTGCTCCGCTTTGAACGGGTGTAGCATTTTCCGGTAGACCGCCCGTCTCGGCGGTCGTCTTCGCGCTGCCCAGGTTCCGATCTCGTGCCGCGTGGACACGACTGACGCAGTTTTCGAGGCGTTTGACGTTGCCAAGAATCCGGTACGTGCTCGTTAGGTTGTTGATTCGCTATGCAGGCGTGTGCCGCAGTCTACCTGGTTCTGAATGTGG
>JAQCER010000922.1 GCA_027618625.1 Verrucomicrobiota bacterium | reverse complement strand
CGGTTCATTGGGCCTTTTCACCTTTCCCCAATACCGGACCGAAGGATGCGGCCAAATCCGACGTCCCACCCAATCACTTCCTCCTGCACCACTGCCACCACCTCCGATTCCTGGAATGGTAATCGTCGAACAACTCGGCAAAAAGCAGACAGTCGAAATGTAAGCCGCAGTCCGCACGGTCACTTTTATAAATTCTCTCGAGTGCATAAGCGTCTCAAAATCGATTTACCCCTGCGCTGCCGATTCGACCCTGGCCTGCATGGCCGAGTCCCGTTTCAGCTCGACGATGATCTGCTGAATTCCTCGCAATGTCTCGCTACTGATGTGGTGCTCCATTCCTTCCACGTCGTGGTATGCAGTTTCCTTATCGACGCCCAGCAGCTCCAGAAACTGCTCAAGAATTTCGTGCCTTTTTGTGATGCGCCGAGCGAGCAGTTCTCCTTCCTTTGTAAGCGTCATGCCTTTGTATTTCTCGTATACCAGCAATCCCTTTTCATCCAGCCGCCGCACCATGTTGGAAACGCTTGCTTGAGCGATGCCAAGCCCCTCTGCCACATCGGCCACACGGGCATAGCCCTTGCTGTCGAGCAAGTGGAGGATCCTCTCAAGGTAATCCTCTACGGCTGAAGACTCGCCGACTGTGATGGTGTTCACCTTTGCTGCCATGGTTTGATCGGATCTGCGGGACCAGTAAATGGCCGGAACGGCCCGCTGGCAAGCCTCAATGCACCTGTCTACTTTACGGTCTCGGCGACCTTCACCATTGTTCCTTTCCAGATACGGCCTGAGCGCACGCCGGGACGCACTTCTCCAGATGGCAGAAAAATCGAATCTCCCCAGATCACCGCAGGAGTAGTGACGGGACAGGCGTCAGGGAAGCTGCCGATGCCCGTCCACGTTCCAGTGGCCGGATCAAACGAGAGAACATCACGCCCGAATCCGGGATGATTTTCCAGAAGGGCTATGTTAAATTTCGCAAACGCCTCTGCCTCACTCTTATTCGCCGAGCGCGCCTTCCGCCCGTTGTGCTCCAGCATCGCCATCACGACACCGTCTGCGCCACCGAAAACCAGGACGCTGTCGCCTCCCGGAGCGGTGCAACTTGCAGCCGCCATGACGCAGCGAGGGCTTCCTTCCGCTGCACTAACACCCGGCATTTTTGACCAGCTCTTGGCCCTCATGTCGAAGGCGTAGGCATCGGTGAGGACTTCCGTTGGCCCGCCCTCAGAGTCCGGCTTTCGGCCGCTCCAGACGTAGAGACTGTCTCCCTGTCCTGCCACCACGGGCAAGATACGCGATGGCCCGTCCCAGCTCGGCAATTCAACCCACTGGAACGCATCTTCACCCGCAGATTGCTGAGCCAGATTGAGTCCGAAAAAGTTCTTCGTTGGTCGACCACCATCCATCGTCTCCTGGCCACCGACCACGAACACCCAGTCGCCCACCCGAGCACCTGCCATAAATGCCAGTGGACGCGGGAGCGGAGGAAACTTTGCTACATCCACCGCACGGGTAGCGGCATTCCATCGCAGCGAAAACACATCCGCGAAGCAGGACTTTGCATCGCACCCACCGATGCACAGCACGCCATCGTCGAGCGGAACAGAAACGCCATATGCGGCAGCGGTGGGAAGCTTTCCCTGCTCCTCGGCCCAGTCGTAAGTGACGCCCGTATCCGTGGTTTTGCGCTCGAGAACGAATACCGTGTCCCACCAAATCTTTGGCCCACCTTCCCATGGCATACCTTGCGGATAATTCGCCCCGCCGCCGATGATGAGTGCGTCCCCGTGGATACCGGCAAATGCTCCGGCAACCCCAGGCTGGATCAGCTCGCCCTTGGCCGGAGGCAGCACCGAAACTTCCGTCCATTCGATCGAATCCTTGGCAAAGGTGTGCCGGCCTGCTGCCAATGCGAAAAAGAAAGCCATTGCCAACTGCCAAACGGAAAAGGAGTTAAAGGAGATGGGGTTTCGCATCATGATCTAGAGTGACTTGGAGTGGCCGAACCGTGCCGGAATTCACCCTCGTTGGCAAACGGAAGTTGCATCCGCTCCCGACCCTCGGACCACTCAAGTGCGTTTATTACGGAAATTATGGAAAACGTTTGCTCGCAGGATTTCCTACGGTATCTTGTTCGAATTACATTTTTGAGAAAATACGCAAATCCTACGCATTGAGGTCAAACATGGAACTATTGCTGCGAGTTTACACCGCCATGCCGTCGGCCTGGAAGCGGTCGATGACGTCGACCTACATTGGCCTGCGGAAGGCAAAGGAGGCGCACATTTCGCGCAAGCTTTCCAGGGAGGTGCACGATCCATTCCCCGATGGCCGACCGCGCGTCTGTTATATGTCGGGCTTCCCTCGGAGCGGAACCACGCTGCTGAAGTATTACTTCGGCACTCATCCAGGGCTGGTCCAGACTTCGTTCACCACCAGAGGATTCTTCTCAGCTTGGGAAAAGGCTGCGGAACTTGCTCAGAACAATGAGATCCTGATCGAAAAATCGAACCACTATATCTACTCGCTGGAGAACATCTTCCGCGCCTATGGCGGCGCAGTGAAA
>JAQCER010000921.1 GCA_027618625.1 Verrucomicrobiota bacterium | reverse complement strand
CAGGAAAGGATCGGAAACTTCCGGGAGCGAATTTGCATACGAACTTCAAGCTATCGTCCAGAGGAGAAGTCCTCAGCCTGCACCGTCCGGGCGATGGGGGCTTTCAGTCCTTCCCTCCTCCTGGTGCCCCCCGAGCGAGGTTGCTCACCGATAGTCCGTTAGGCATCGTTGACTACGGCTTTGCCGCGACAACAGCCCTTACGGACGACACCAACGCGAAGTGGGACTGGCTCCGAATCGAAAATCGAAGTGGCGCGGTGATTCCACACGGCTCCTGGGGAATCAGTTCATCGGACCGCTTCGGCGGGTTCTCGTGGATGCCAGAGTCCCCTTCCCCACTGGCTCCTGGCGAGTCGATCACCGTATTCTTTTCCGGGAGGAACATCAAAGACCGGCTGGGGAATCTGCATGCGCCGTTCGGCCTGTCGCTCCTCAATCTAGTGATCGCCATCACCGATGCAGAGGGGCGACCGTTTCACCGTTTGGATTGGACTGGAGTCGGCTTTGAATTTCCAGAGCAAATCAGCAATATTTCGTTTGGCATCAATCAGAGCGGAGCCTTCCATTACTTCGACCAACCGACCCCGGGTTGGATGAATAGTGCGGGTGTGGAATCGCTCCGGGAACTTCCATCGGAGGCAGGAGCAGAGGTGCGCTTCGAGCAGGCGGCTAACGGTCAGACGATTGTCAGGGTGACGTTACTGACAAGTGATCCCCTGCTCGACATCGAACGCCTGTGGTTTTGCTACGATACCAGCACGGGCGAGGAGCGGCACGCCGTCATGTTACGAGAGCTTGATGTCAACGGTGCGAATCAAGGCAACACTTACACTGTCCCAGTCCCGGAAGGATACAGCGACGGTGCAGGCTACCGAATCATGGCGGCTGCGATTGATCTTGGAAACCAGCAGGATGAGGTCACACTGGAACTGGCCCGAGGTGGTGCATCCTCACGAAACGATGTTCCCGTGCAACCTGGCGGGCTCAGGGTGGCGGCAATCATTCCTGGTCAATCGGCGCGAGCACTGGACGTTGGCGCCATTCTGCTCCCTGCGTCCGAAGGTGTCCTGGACCTGGTCACTGCAAATCGCGACTCTGGGAATCTCGAAGTTCGCCGAGGAACCGCACGTTCCGGTAGATTCGCCCACTCCGCGACACAAGTCGTCCGCGTCCCGGGCGGGCCGAGGTCGGTCAAGATTGTCGATCTGAATGGAGACGGATGGAACGATGTGGTCGTCGTTCTAAGAAATTTCGATCGCATCGTGGTCTATAAAAATAGTGACGGAATCCTGAAACTCGCTTCGGAAGTTCCAACGGGAGTCAGCCCGCGGGAAGTCGCCGTTGCTGATTTTAATGGTGATGGCCAACCGGATGCCGCTGCCATCAATCGCTTTTCGAGCGATGTCAGCATTGTTCCAACGTTCCCTGGCACGCAGTCACTTGCTACGCTCGATCAAATCTACGAGACCGATGGGGAAGTCGTCGCACTCACCGTGATCGACCTGAACGCCGACGGTCGTGACGATGTCGTGCAGCTGCATCGCGCGTCCTCCGACATCAGCATCCGCACCGCAGACGCCACCGGCAGATTGTCGGAGCCGGAGTTCTTCCCCATCGGAACTAGTCCAAGCGCAGTAGAGCTTATCGACGTGAACCGAGACGGACTCCTGGATTTGGTCACGGCGAATCTGGATGCGATTGGGTCGATTTCGGTTCGACGTGCGACGGCGACGGGCTACGCTCTGGAAGAAATCTTCCAACTGCCTGACGATGCCCGAGGCGGCCTGTTCGCGCTTGAAGCAGCAGACTTCAATGGCGATGGCATCACCGATCTGGCAGCAGGTTACTTCGACTGCCGCCTGGCGCTCTACCAAGGCACAGGGACGGGCACCTTTGAATATGTGCGGACGACAGAGTTCACTTACGAGTCTCGCGTGATGACCACTGGAGATTTTGATCGAGACGGCGACATCGACCTTGCGGGGGCGGGATATGCAGGCGATGTCGTCGTCTTCGAGAATCGTGGAAACCTGCTGACAGACGCGAACGCTCCACGTTGGGACTACTCGCCGAGATCGGCAGAGAAATTCGGCACGCGGGAGATTTCAGCAGTCGATTTTGACGGCGATGGCGATTTGGATCTTCTGTTAGGGAGTGGATCCGGTGCAATGGTCTACCCCGGCATCGAGGGGATGTTGTTCCGCCCGAATGCCACTGCCATCCAAGGAACCGACTACCCAACAGCGGGCGCAGTGACCGGCGATTTTGATGGAGACGGAGTCGATGACATCGCTGTTTCCTGTCGGCTGTTGTCGTGTGTCTCCGTGCTGCGCGGAGATGGTGCTGGAAACTTCAGAGTTGGGTTATCCGTGGACGTTCCCGCCGGTGCCTACCTCGCTGCTGGCGATCTGGACGGCGATGGGAAAACCGATCTGGTGGGTGCTGGAGACGTCCTCTGGACAGCACTGAGCAGCCGGAAGTCGCAGGCTGTCGCGGCGGCACCAGAGAAGGCTACGCGGACATCGAATCCTGGGATTGTGATCAACGAGATCCTTGCGATCAACAACGAC
>JAQCER010000920.1 GCA_027618625.1 Verrucomicrobiota bacterium | reverse complement strand
GATCGCCTTGCTCACGTCCAGCGACTTCGGGAACCCGCTACCATACACCCAAGCTACCATGTCGCGGATCTCGAATCCGGCGAGGCGCAGCCCGAGGGTCATCAAGTCCTGCGTCCGTGTCCCGGCGAATGCGAGCAGGTGCCCACCCGGCTTCAGCACGCGTAGGCACTCATGCCACACGCGGGGCTGCGGAACAAAAGCATCCCACTCCTTACCCATGAAGCCCTTCCCCTTGACATCGTGGTGCCCAGTCTCGATCCAGTCGGTGAGCATGGCGAGCGCGTCCGGTTCTTTCCCGAGTCCGTATGGCGGGTCTGTCACGATGGAATCGACGGAGTTATCCGGCATCCCTCGCAGCACTTCCAAACAATCTCCTAATGTCAGTTTCATAAATCCGAATTGGCAAAGCAATGACCGGGCGGTGTTCGGCTTCATGCGCGGTCGTAGTCGTTATGGAAGCTGTGTCGGTAGCGTTCCTTGGTTTCGGGCTTCAACGGGAACTCGCGTGAGCCGTGACAGGTTCCACACCTGCCGCATCGTGGCGCGTCAGAGTTGCAGTCTGGGCATAGGTTCCAGTATAGCCGCCACTCACATCGGAACTTGTAGCGAGCATCCCTCCAACGCCGAACAAGGCGCTGGAGAGCAACCACTATTCGCGGCTGCGTCTTGCGTGTTGGTGAAAGTCTTTCGGCGCTCATAGTGGTGTCTCAGCTTATGCGTTGTGCTGGAATAAATGCGCCCGCCACCCGACCCTTTCGTCGGGCCTGATCGTCTTGCCCGCCACGACATGCACTGTCCCATCCCATTCGACTCGTTCGACCCTCCAGAGGGTTCCAGCATCGTCTTCCATGACTATCGCATTGCCAGCGTCCGCAGCAGTCCAGTCATGAACTCGAAGAGTGTGGCGCGGCTTGTTGCACGACGGCGACTCGTTGGTTGTTTGGTTATCGTTTGGCATGGTGGTATCAGTGGTTGTTTGCGCCGCGTGTGCGCTCTGCGTTGTCCGAAAATAGTGGCAGCACGTCTTGGGCGAGACGGCGGGCGGCGATTTCGCAATACCGTTCGCTGATCTCGATCCCAATGGCTTTCCGGTTGAGGTCTTTTGCAGCGCGGAGCGTTGTCCCGCTGCCCATGAACGGGTCCAGTATCGTTTCCTCTTGCTGCGATACCTTGTCCATCAGCCAAGTCCACGCGCTGAGAGGCTTCGGGCATGGATGGCCGTTTTTCTCGCTCGCTTCCGTCACGGCACGGCCCGATGGCAGCGCGCCTTTTCCGGCGCGGAAGTCTTTCCCGTAGTAGAGGATTGGCTGCATCGTCGTGAATCCCCACGGGCCATGCGTGCAGGCGGCGGGAGTCCAGAGGCATCCCATGTCCACCGGGCGCGGGTAGAAGTTCAGGCAGCGGATGCCAGGCGTTACGGCAGCGCGGACGCATTTCTCCAGCAAGGCTTGCACCACCGGCACACAGACGCTTTGGACATACTCTTCGGTGTCCGCCCATCCATCCATCTCGTATCCGCCCTTGCGGTAGTCCTTGGCATCCCCACCCTTCCCGCCGTTGATCCCATAGACCGGATCGGTGAGCACCAGACCATCGGGCAGCATGTCGATCACATCGCGGGCGTCGGCGTGGTAGATCGTGATTCCACCTCGCTCGTAATACGGAGCAACGGACAACAAGGCATCGCAGCCAATGACTCCCGCGTTGGAGTCGGTGGCGATGGCGGAGCTGGAGGGCGCGGGATTCATGGCTGGATTTGATCGTTCGTCGTGGAAATATCCTTCGCCAGCCCAGCGAGTGCTTGCTTGCGAATTTCGGCCTTTCGGAGCCATTCGCCGCACAAGGATCGGTATTGGCTACCGTGCCAGCCGCGCCTCCCGTTGAGGTGTTTTATCAGATCGACCGCGCTCAGGTCAGATGGGTGTTTCTTGGTTTTCATAATTCGTAGTGTCCACAGCAAGGAGCATCTTCGCAGTCGCAGACGCGCCCATCCTGTGGATGGTTGTTGGGTTCGCTGATCCATTTCTCTCCGTCCCACACCTGCCGGGGCGGTGAATCCACATACAGATGCTTATGGTATGATTCATGACGGGTGCGCCAGTCGTATGCGTCTGGCTCGTCCACTCCGTCATCCAGCTCTATTCCGTTTACGATTCTCATGGTTTGGGTGTCTTTCGTGTATGTCGGCCAACGACGAACAAGTCGTGAGACCTAACCGGATACAGCCGGTGAGTTTGATTTTGAAGCGGAGTCCTGCGCGGCTGTATCCGGCAGGTCCACATTGACGTTCTCGGGAAAATAATTGCGAAGGTGGCGAAGCACTTGGGCCATTTCGGACGTTTCGTTTTCATCTTCAATGTCCCAAATATCCAGCAGTTCAGCCACGGTTCCCTCCCTCTCCACTGTCCTACTCCAACCCCCCTCTTTCGTTTCACTGTCTCGGAATATGATTGGTAGATCAACGAACCGAGAACAAGACGCCGGAGGAGACGCCGGGGCGGGGATTATCTCCATGATCCGCATCTCGACGTTCTCGGCCAGCGCCTTGTCTAGCGCGGCCTTGAGTGCGG
>JAQCER010000919.1 GCA_027618625.1 Verrucomicrobiota bacterium | reverse complement strand
GGAGCTGAGATGGCGATCGCTACCGGCAGCGATGGAATAAGTCTCGGAACCAGGCTGATGGCTTCTGTGGATCCTCCGGTAAGCGCGTTGGAATGGAGCGTGATCTCCGGGCCTGGTGCGGCTGTGATCGACTCGCCTGAGGAGGTGGAGACAAATGTCGTCGTAAGTGCCCCCGGGGACTATACTTTCCGGTTGGTCGCGGATACCGGCCGCATCCAGACTTTCCGGGATATCGTGTGGAGCGCTGGCGCCGTGCCGGCAACACTGTTGAGCGCCGCAGCGGCGGTGACTGAAAGTGGTGCCCGACTTTCCGGATACGTCGCTGGTGTCACTGCTGGCAGGAGTGTTACCTTCTATGTGGGCACCAGTGACGGAGTCGAGGCACCTGGAATGTGGGAGCGCGGAGTCGAGGCGATCGCCAGCGAAACGGGAAGTGTGGAAGCCGAAGTAAGTGAACTTCTTGCCGACGCCCAGTACTTCTACCGGTTTTCTGTTGAAACGGATAGCGGCATCGTGTGGTCTCAGAGAGGAAGTTTTCGCACCCTTCCCGTCGATGCTGTCACGGAAATCATTCTGGCTGAAAATGTGCCGGGAACGGTGTTTGTTCCGGACTCCGCTGCTGCCGCTGCCTTAGTTTTCGACTGGCGAGATCCTGCGTTTGACGATTCGCAATGGTTCGCTGGAACCACGGGGTTTGGCTATGATACTGCGGGAGTGTTTACGGATTTTGTGACCACTGATATTGAGGATCTGGTGCTCAATAAGAACACTACACTTTATGTGCGGGTACCGTTCACCAATGGGAATAATGTGGAGTCGGTCGAAACCTTGACGCTTCGCATGCGTTACGACGATGCGTTCATTGCGTACCTGAATGGGGTGGAAGTGGCCCGCAGTGACAATGCCCCGAGTGGGCAGCCCGCATGGGATGCTGTGTCGCTTGATCCCAGGGACAATGCCCAGGCGATTCAGTTTGCCGATTTTGACATCACCGATGGTCTGCAGAATCTCAAGGAAGGAGGAAACGTGCTCGCGATTCTGGGGATCAATCTGCAGCTCGACAGTCGTGATCTTTTGATCTCGCCAGAGATTGTGGCAACCACCCGTGCCGACAGTTACTCGCTCTGGGCGCAAGGATTCGGCTTTTCGAATGGCGAGCTGCAGTGGGAGCTCGACTTCGATAGCGATGGAATCACCAACTTCTATGAGTTCGCCTTCGCTCTCGACCCCAGTGTAAGGGACGATCCCACCGCCGTTTTCCCACGAATTCTCGGGCCGATATCCGATGGCGACAAATTAGTGGTCGAATACGTGCGCCGCCGCGACGCTGATGCCGCCGGGATCCTCTACACTTTAGAGCAGTCTACCAACATGACTGACTGGAGCGAAATTGACGACATTTTTTCGTCTCCTGAGCTTACTACCGCGCCAAGTGTGAGAGAGCGGGTGCGGACTGAGCTGCCAGGCGCTGAGACTAGTTACGTTCGTCTGAGAGTTGGTTTGGCACCGTGAGATAACCGTTTTTTGGTTTGGAGTTGTTTCACGGCTCAGGGTTCGGGGGCGGCACGCCGCCCTACACGCTGCAGCCCCAGACGCCCGACGAGGCTGCCAAAGCCACGGCGACGCTTGTGGGCAACCTCGTGGAACTCGTCGCCCCGGCGGGTTCGCCCGGGGGAGCCCTATTTGTGACTGCGCTCGATAGCAGCGTGCCACCGAAGTCGAGCCGAGCCGTGGTCAGCGTGGCGGCCGCCGAATTCACCCCCACCGTGTTCACCGAGTTCCACACCACGCTGGAGGGCAGCGCTCCGGGATGCACCATCCGTGTGTTCCAGCCGGGCGGCCTGCCCGTCGAGTCCGTCGATATCTTCCTCCAGGGGCTGAGCCTGCGCGTCGGCGACATCATCGCCGCAGGTACCATCCCTGCGACCGTCGAAGTTGCCCCGAACTTTGGCGACGTTGTCTACGCTCACATGGAAGTCATCGCAACCGAGCCCGGCCAGGCCCGATTCGAGGTCGTCAGCCTTGAGGAAGGCAGGGAAGTGCTGGCCACTGGCGTCTTCAACGAAAGCCCGCCGCTCCTCCGGATACACACGCTCTACGGCACCCCGGGACGCCCCTTGCCGGTGGGACTGGAATGGAATGGACGATCCTCTTTGCCGATGGCATTTTCCAACTTCCGGCCGGTGTCGCCGCGCCGTTTTCCCTGGCCACGTCGCTCACCTCCGTTTCCAGCAACACCGGGCGCTATGCTCCGATGCGTCGGTCGCAGAACCAGGAGTTCCGCACCAGCGGCACGGACGGCCCGAGGCTCGAGAGCGTGTTTCCCGCGCACGCGCAGGCCACTGGGATTTGTCGAATGTTTCATTTTCACCGCTCGCGTGTTTCCCGCGCACGCGCAGGCCACTGCCTACGTGAGGCTCGAGGGCTCCGCGATGGGTGCCGACAGCGTGGTCACGTTCTCCTACCAAAGCGGTCTCCGCGTGCCGGCCGCCGTCGAGCGGCGGACACCTAGCAGCCTCACGGTCGTCGTGCCCGAAGACGCCGAGGCCGCCGGGCCCATCCAGGTCACC
>JAQCER010000918.1 GCA_027618625.1 Verrucomicrobiota bacterium | reverse complement strand
CCAGCCAGCAGATAGGCCAATGCGATGCCGGCACCTGTGGATGGCGAAACGCCTCCGCTGCAGGTTTCACCGAGTGCCTCCTCGCCCAGCAGAACTGGGTAATGCGACCGCGGAGGCGGGCCCTTGCTAATGACCTTGAGCGCATACAGACGACTCGGCACGCCATCTGCTTTTTGCCGGAGCAATGATTCGCGACCGATGAACTCGCCTTTGTCGAGTTGAACGAAAAAGCCAAGGCCTGCTTCCAGCGGTGTGCGATTTGGAGAGAGATCGGATCCATTCAGAGGATAGCCCATCTCAAGGCGCAGGGTGTCACGGGCACCGAGGCCACAGGGTTCGGCTCCTGCATCGAGGATGCGCTGTAGCCACTCGGTGCCAGAATCAGCGGGGCAGAAAAACTCAAAGCCGTCCTCGCCAGTGTAGCCGGTGCGGCAAACATAGCAGTCTCCGTCGTTGCCACTGAATCGGGCGATGCCATTGCGAGACGGCAAACCCGCGAGTTCGGTGTAATTGAAGATCACGGCGGCGATCTTCGCACTGGCCGGGCCTTGAACCGCCATTCCAGCAAACGCGGCACTGCGGTCTTCGAAGGTGACGCCTGCCTCGGGCAAGTGTTCAAGCATCCAAGCGGCATCGGTTTCGATCATCGAGGCATTGACGACCAGGAAAAAGCTTTCGGCATCGAGTCGGTAGATAATCAAGTCGTCGATGACCCCACCATTTTCGTTCAACATCAGGGAATACTGGCCTTCGGACTCTCCGAGAGCATTCACGTCATTGGTGAGCAGGCCGTTCAACCACGCGGAAGCCGCACCTCCCGTCACGAAAAACTGCCCCATGTGGGAGATGTCGAATACGCCCACGCTTTCTCGGACTGCTGTGTGCTCGGCGACAATTCCTGTATATTGCACCGGCATCCGCCAGCCCGCGAAGGGCACCATTTTTGCGCCCAGCCTTTCGTGGAGTGCGCGCAGAGGTGTTTCGTTCAAAGGGGAATCGTCCATGGCGGAGTCTGGGCTGGAATCGGGCATTCGTCAATCGTTGCGGAGTTGCGGAGCCTGCAGGAAAAGGGCTCCCGGGGATTTTTGGCCTACAATCGTGGACAATTGAATCAACCGCCGATACGGTGCGCACTCAATGAATTTAGGCGCTGGAAGTTTTTTCGTCGGACGTTGGTTCGGCATCAATGTAAGGATCCACTTTCTCCTGCTGTTCTTCGCAGCGTGGCAGGTTGTGGATGTGGTCGGCATTCTTCAAGAAGCGGAATACGGGAATCTTTGGATTGCTCCCGTTTACGTGTTCGGTATTTTTTTCTCAATCTTGCTCCACGAGTTCGGGCATTCACTGGCGTGCAAGCTCTTTAAAGGTGATGCGGAAGAGATTATCCTCTGGCCTCTGGGAGGCTTGGCGCTTTGTCGTCCGCCGTTTCACCCTACGGCGCACCTGGTGACGACAGTTGCCGGCCCACTAGTAACGCTGGTGATCTGGCTGCTTCTGACTTTCGCATTTCCAATGATCGTATCCGCTGACTTTGACTATAGTCCTCCGGGTGTCGTGATTGGAATGCTCGGGAGCCTTAACGGATTCCTTCTCCTCTTCAATTGCCTTCCAGCATTCCCGATGGATGGCGGCCGGGCGCTCCGCGACCTGCTGTGGCACGTCATTGGGCACCGGAAGGCGACGATATTTGCTGCGTGGCTGGGGCGGATCACTGCATTTGGAATGATCCTGTGGGGGCTCCGGGGCGGTGATATGTATCTGCTGTTGATTGGGGCCTTTATCATGCACAGCAACTGGGACATCGACCGGGTGATCGCTCTAGACAACGCGGGTGCCAGTGGTTATTCGCTGAAAGATCACTTCCGTCATGCGAAACGGCAGAAGGAATTCAAGAAGCAGATGGCGGAAGCGCACGATGGGCATCTGCACGAGTGCTTCATCTGCAGGAAAACCGAACTGAGTGATCCCCGACTCGAATTCAGGGTGAGTTCCGTGGATGACGAGGAGTATTGCATGGAGCACTTGCCGAAGAGACCGGCGAGCCACGAATAATTGTGGCGACGCTGTGGAGCGGTGGAATACGCACTGGCATTTCGAGTGACTGATGGTTTATTCTGGGATGCCCAAGAGCAAAAAGCGCCCCTGCATTCAAGAGACCGATTTCACGGCGGGAACGGTTTCCCATTTGTCCAGAGTAAAGAGCTCTACGGGAAATGAAGACCTCGATCGGCGGATCGCGGAACTCGTCCGTGATTCTGGTTGCACGCGCAGACCTGACCTTATTGAAGAAATCGTGATCACTGCCCTGCAGATTGGCTCGGATGATCTGGGTACTGGCGATCTTAAGCTGATGAATCGCAGCCTGCGCGAGATGCGGGAGGCAAACGTTGTGTTCAATCCTTACACGGCGACCCGCAAGATTTCGATTTTCGGATCCGCGCGGACGCATCCGGACAAGCCGGAGTATCAGGCCGCTGAATTGTTCGGTCGGAGAATTGCAGCCGAAGGCTTCATGACGATTACCGGAGCGGGTGAGGGGATCATGGGGGCTGCGCAGAAGGGCGGAGGCC
>JAQCER010000917.1 GCA_027618625.1 Verrucomicrobiota bacterium | reverse complement strand
CCTCTTCTTCTGCGGCAAGCTAGACATGGCCATTTCCCTCTCTACCCACTAAACTCCCGGAAGGGCCACAAGTTGGCGGCGCAGTTGCAGGCTGGTTCCGGATTGCGGCGGGAAGAACTGGTAAAACTGAGGGTCAAGGATCTGGACCTGGAGGCGCGCACGGTGACGGTGCGGCGAGGGAAGGGGCAGAAGGATCGCGTGACGGTTGTGCCAGAGTCGCTGGTGGAGCCGTTGACAAGATGGAAGGCGAGGATTCGTGGCCTGTGGGAGGCGGACCGGGCGGCGGGACGCCCCGGCGTGGCATTGCCTGGCGCGATGGAGCGCAAAATGTCGAAGGCCGGCGAGCGCTGGGAATGGTTCTGGGTTTTCCCCGCAGCAAATGAATCAAAGGATCCGGAATCCGGCATTTGCCGACGCCATCACCTGCACGCCGATGTTTACAGTCGGGCAATCAGCAAAGCCGCACAGAAAGCGGGAATCGAAAAATGGGTCACCAGTCACGCGCTACGCCACACTTTCGCCACGTTGCTGCTGAAAAACGGGTGCGACATCCGGACGGTGCAGGAATTGCTGGGCCACGAAGACGTGACGACGACGGAGGGCTACACCCATTCGGCGACCGGGGTCGGCAAGGCAGGTGTGAAGAGTCCGGTGGATGGGATATTTTGACTACGTTCGTTTAATTTAAGGCAGAGCAAAGCAATAGATAGCGTCGCCAGACCTGGTGCCGGGTTTGCCGCCGCCGCCGGCTGCGATGGTGATGAATTGTCGGCCGTTGATTTCGAATGTTGCGGGGGTGGCGTAGGCCCCAGCGGGGAGTTGGAATTCCCAGTGCAGCTCGCCGGTTTCCTGATCGTAGGCGTGGAAGCGTTCGTCCATCGAGGCACCGATGAAGATGAGTCCTCCTGCGGTGACGATGGGGCCGCCCATGTTGAACGTGCCGGTGGGCGGGTGGCCTTCTGCTTCGAGTGCGGGATAGGTGCCGAGGGGGACTTGCCAGCGGATTTCGCCGATGTTGAGATCGATGGCGGACAGGGTGCCCCAGGGAGCGCGATTGGCGGGGAAGCCATCAGGATCGCGGAAGTCGTGGTGCCCTGTAGCTACGAACGGAATGTCTTGCTCCCAGCCGACTTCCAGTTCGCTTGGGTCGATGGTTTCGTCCTTACCGTTGCCGAAAAGGAATGCGGTCACTGCCCGGCGCTGCACGTCTGGCAGGGCGGCGAACGTGGGCATCTGGCCGCGTCCCTTTGTGATCAACTCGAACACGGCTTCCTGCGTCGAGCGGTCTTTGATGGTCTTCAGGCTGGCGAGCGAAGGCGACGCTGGGTTCCGTGGGTTGCCGATGCCATGGCAGCTGGAGCAAATGACTGAGTAAAGATGTTGACCGAGCGCGTACAGGCTCGTGGTGCCCTTCGGTTTGCTTTTGACCATGGCGATCCACTCCGCTTCGTTGCTGCTGTTCACGTAGAGCATCCCAGCATCAGGATCGACGGCGGCTCCACCCCAGTCCGTGCCGCCATTGAATTGAGGGATGGTGACCGTTTTCTCAAATCCTGGCGGCAGGAAGACATCGCCTAAGGTCATGGTCTTGAGCTGTTCAAGTACGGCTGCCCGGGCTTCGGGTGTTCTGTTAGTGACTTCCTCAGCGGTGAAACGCTGGAGAGCATAGGGCGGTGGTTTGACAGGGAATGGCTGGGTCGGCCAGGCGCCTTCGCCTGGGATCGAGGACGGTGGCACTGGGCGTTCTTCGATGTCGAAAAGGGGCTTGCCGGTCTGTCGATCGAACAGGAATACCATTCCGGTTTTGGTGACCTGGGCGGTGGCTGCGATCTTCCTGCCGCTGTGGGTGACGGTCAGATGATTGGGCGGGCAGGGGAGGTCGTAGTCCCAGAGGTCGTGGTGAACGGTCTGAAAATGCCACTGGCGCTCGCCGGTGCGTGCATCGAGCGCGATGACACAATTGCCAAACGTGTTGGCACCAAGGCGGTCGCCGCCGTAGTGGTCATAGGCGGGTGAGCCGGTGCCGAAGAATACCCAGCCCCGCTCAGCGTCGACTGTGAGGCCGCCCCAGGCATTGGCCCCGCCGATGGTGCGCCAGGCGTCTGCTGGCCAGTCTTCATGCCCAAGTTCGCCGGGATGGGGAATGGTGTGGAAAATCCAGCGGCGTTCGCCTGTGCGGACATCGAAGGCGCGCACGTGACCAGGTGCGGTGGCCCCGGGGCCTTCGCCGGTTGCCGATCCCATGATGATCAGGTCGGCAAAAATCACGCCGGGCGACGACGAGGATACGGAAAGATGGAACGTGTCGCGGTCGAGACCTTCGCGCAGATCGATACGGCCATCGGTGCCAAACGATGCAACCACAGTGCCAGTGTCGGCATTGACTGCGTAGAGGAAATCGCCCACCGAATAGAACACCCTGCGGTCGGCTGCCTCTTTGTTAGAGTCTTCCCAGAACATCACGCCGCGGTTCACGCCCCCGCCGTTGCCGGGGTCGAATTTCCAGCGTTCGGTTCCCGTAACTGCATCGAGGGCGATCAACTTCAGCCGCGGAGATGTCAGGAACATCGT
>JAQCER010000916.1 GCA_027618625.1 Verrucomicrobiota bacterium | reverse complement strand
CCCTGGAGCGATCGCTGTCGACTTCTTTGAGCAGTGCCCTGTTCTCAGCTGCAGCCAGAGGGTTCTTCTCGATCGCACTGTGGAGCACGCTGATCACGGCGCTGTCACGATCATCCTTGTTGGCAAGGTCTTTCGCCCAGTCGATCGCCGAATTGAGATCCTTCCTTGCCAGCGCGCCGGCGATTCCGCGCAGGGCATCCCGTCGCTGCTCAGGATGGGTCAGGCCTTCCCATGCAGCCATGGCAGCTGCAGGATCTGCCTTTGCCCAGTTGGAAAAGGATTCACTCCAAAGTCCGTCGTCGCGCAGCGAGGGCGTCGCTTTCAGCAGAGCGAATGCCCCGGCTGGATTGCTGTCAGCGAGGGTGCCGATGGCGAACTTGGTAAGATCGCGGCGCAGAGCCAGATTTTCCATGACACCGATCGCGGCCATCGCCGAGTCACGATCTTGAACTATCCACGTTCTCAACACGCGGCGCATGACGTCGCGTTGTCTGGCAGGATCAAGAATCCCACTGGCCGCTTCCATTGCTGCCTCCGGATCGAATTTTGCTGCCTTTTCAATGAGATCATTCAGGCGGTCGAGATCATCCAGCGCCCCGGGCGTGTTGAGGATACTGCTGAAGCGTGCCGAAGCATCGCGGGGCGAAAAGCCGTTGTAGCCATCACCGTTCGATTCCTCCGGTGCTGGCTTTTGCTTGGCTTTTACCTGGTTTCGAGCGGTTTCCGCCACCTCGCTGGTTGGCGAGGACGAAGTGGTTACCGTCACTGCGAGCAACGTACCAAGCACTCCCACGGCTGTCCCGACAAGAAACGGCGCGGCGCTACCACCGCTCAAGGAACTCAGGAATGTGTTTCTGTTATGGGAGTCCATCCCGAAACCATACGCTCGGCTCTCGTTCTCTCAACCTTTGCTGATCGGTGGCCGTGCCAGTTAAGAGATGCGTAAAGCGCATTCGGTGGAATCTGAGAAGGCTATGGTTCGCTCAAATTGCTACGACCACGCTCGACCTCATGCTGACGGCGGGCGACCCACCCGATCTCCACATTACTCAGTGATCCACTGATTTCGTGGACAGATCCCGCGCAACTCCAAATCCACGCTGAGTGATGGGCACGACCACGTAAAGGCACCTAAAGTTCCACAGCCGTTTTTAGAAGTGCCATAAAATGAGCGAGATGGGTAGAATTCCTGTCCCAAGAATCGTGGAACTGAAACGTCCCAATTCTTGGGGAACTGGTAATCCTGCTCTCCTGTGATCTCCCTGCCTGGACTTGTCATGGCCTTCTGGCCGATTCAAAACCGTCTCTCAGTCGATTAGAGGGCGTGTTTCGAGGATGTTCCATCAAAATGAGACTCCCGATGGAGTGTCGCAGACCCCAGCGGGATCTATGGAACTTTAGGTGCCTTTACGTTGCTCGACCCAACTAGGCGAGTATGCCTGGCACGCGGCGGCACCTCAAACTCCACCTCCATGAAACGCACGTCAGTGACGCGCCCAAATCCGCGATCTCCGCGGGCTGTAGATCTTGATCTTCTCGACATCCCCCCACCGTAGCCAGATGGCCCACGCTGAACAGGGGGCCAATTTAAGGACGCTTACACTTTACTGTACTCCGTGAGCGGAGCCCAAGCCCAGGAAAACGGAGTGCAACTCCGTTCTACGACTGTTGCATTGCCCAGGAAGGGCGCCAATTACTTACTTTGGTGTTACGTGGGGCGTCACGTAGACGATCACTCATCCCGATTCACGAATGCTCAGGAATAGCATCAATAGTCGGAGATTGAGCCGTCTGGCTGGCGGCCGCCGGTAGGCCATTCCGGTTTGCTTGGCGTCTTTGCGAGTTCTGCCAGCTTCGCTTCATCGATCTCGCAACACAGACCGATACCTTCCGGCAAGGACGCGTAGCCGTCCTTGTCGATCGACCAGTTCTTTTTCACGAGTCCTGGTGGCGATATGCTTGGGTAGTATTCGTGGATCAGAAAGAACGGAATGGCGGCGCTGCAATGCAGGCTGGCGGTCGCTCCGAGATCGGTCGTCACGCAATGGGGCGCCAACGGCACGTGATACGCTTCACCCAGGGTGGCAATCTTTTTCAGCTGGGTGATGCCGCCGGTGTGCGCACAATCGACTTCCAGGATATCGGCACAACCTTCGTGGAGATAGCCGATGACATCCCAAATCGTGCGTGCCTGCTCGCCCACCGCCAATGGAATGCTGATATGTTGTCTCAACCGTTTGAATACTTCGAGGTTGCCAGGCACCGCTGGCTCTTCGATATAGAGCAAGTCGTAAGGCTTAATCGCTGAGGCCAACTGAATCAAAAACGGTGGAGGCAGGGCACAGTGGGCATCGAACATGACAATGCCGTCGGGCCCCACTTTTTCGCGAGCACTCTCGACGCTCTTCACGATCGATTCTATCTGTTGCGGCGTGCCCGAAAATGGTTGCGGGCCAATTCCAATCTTGGTGGCGGTCGGAGTCGGATAGAAGCGCAGTTTGTCCCGCGTCGGCCCACCGAGCAGCCGGTAGACCGGCACGCCCCACAGCTTGCCCGTGATGTCCCAGAGCG
>JAQCER010000915.1 GCA_027618625.1 Verrucomicrobiota bacterium | reverse complement strand
AAGGTGCCGCAGGATTTGGATTCGGCGATCTAGATGATAAGACGACGCTGAGTGACATGCAAGGGAAGTATTCATCCGTCTACCTACGGAAAGAGTTCGATGTGAAAACTTCCCAGGATGCAGAAAATCTGATCTTGGCGGTCGCCTACGATGACGGATTCGTCGCCTATCTCAATGGCGTCGAAATGGCCCGAGCCAATGTCACAAAGGGATCAGGACCAGATGCTGTGGTCGCTTTTTCCAGAGAAGCCCAGGAAGAGTACCAGACATTCAGCTTCCGCAATGTCCGGGATTCCTTCCGATTCGACGCTCCAAACGTCCTGGCAATCGAAGGTCACAACCGATCGTTGTCCAGTGACGACTTCACTGTCGATCCATTCATTGCCATGCTGCCGCCGAAACAGTCGGAGCCGGAAAAATTGTTTCCTTTGTTGTTTGAGTACGTCACAGGACTTCATCACGAATGGTATTACTACGGGTCAAAACAAGATCCTGCCGAGCAGTGGATGAATGAAGATTATGACGTATCGAAATGGGCGAAGGGACGCATCGGCTTCGGTTTCGGAGACGGAGATGATGTAACTGGCCTGAAGAACATGGAGAACAACTTCGCTCGGGCCTATTTCCGAACAGAGTTCCATATCGAGAAAGAAGACGACTTTGCCAGTCTCGGCCTGGCAGTGCGGTACGACGATGCGTTCATCGCTTACGTCAATGGCAGGGAAGTGCTTCGAGTGGGGATCGATTTTGGTCGAGGCGCAGGTGCCAAAGGAATTGCAGGACACGAGGCGGACAAGGAAAAGTACGATTTCTTCTCACTGAGCCATGCTCGCAATTTTTTGTCTACTGATGGGCCTAACGTTATCGCCATTGAGGGGCATAACGATAATCTCGAAAGTAGCGATTTTACCTTGGATCCGATCGTTCTGCTCAATCGCGACCAGTCACAGCCGATGCCTGAACGTTACACCGAGTTGATCCCCAAGAATGCAGAGTGGCGATACATCGCCAAGAAGGACGGAGCACCGGCTGAGGGCTGGGAAAAGCCCGAATTCAAGACAAGCGGTTGGGATAAAGGAGAATCTGGATTTGGGTATGGCGAGGAGGCCGGTGCCCGTACAGAGCTTAATGATATGAAGGATAACTATCGGGTTGTCTATATGCGGAAGACTTTCGACGTCGATGGTCTAAAGCTGGCATCCAAAGCGGGCCTGGCGATCCGATCTGATGATGCATTCATTGCATATCTCAATGGCAAGGAGATCCTGAGAAGAAACGTCGAGACCGGGCGCGGAGAGAAAGCCGAGAAATTCACAGGCAAGGAGAAGATTTCCAAAGACTTCGATTACTTTCCATTAGGTTCGCTGCATGATGCCTTCGTCGATGGCGAGAATGTTATCGCCATCGAAGGGCATAATAAGGACGTGACCAGCAGCGACTTCATCATCGATGCATTCCTGATTGTGAAGGAGGAGTAACAGTGATGCGATCGGTCACAAGAATCATCCGATTGCTGGGGCTTGCTGCACTGCTTGGCGGCACTTTACCAGTGGTTCAGGCCCACCACGGCCCGGAGGAAATGATTACCCTGTTGACCCAGCGGATGAAGGCGGACGGGGTTACTCCCGTGTTGCTCTACAGGCGTGCGGTGGAATGGCGGACGCTCGGCGAGCTGGACAAGGCTGTCGCGGACCTGCAGAATGCGATCGAACTAAGCCCCAAGTTCGTCGATGGCATCGCGCTGTTGGCTGACGTTTTTCTAGCGCAGGGAGCGCTGGAGAAAACTGCGGAAACGGCTCGTCGCGGTCTGCTGATCGGTCAGTCTGGTCAGGAGTGTGCGGCATTTCAGATCGTCATGGCGAGGGCTCTTGAGAAACGTGGCAAGCTCGAGGAGGCGCTGGACACTTGCAATGCGGCTTTCGACAGCTATCCTCGCGGCAACATCGACTGGTACCTGATTCGCGGGACGCTCCAGCAGCAACTGGGGCGTCATGTGGAGCGGGTGGAAGATTTTCAGCGCGGCTACGAAGAAACTGGCAGCACGGTGCTACGTAACCTCATGGTGGATGCCATGATCGATGCGGGGCGTGCAGGTGAAGTTCTGCCAATGATCGATCAGCAGGTCGAAGCGTGTCGCTTAAAAAGTTCGTGGCTGCTGCGGCGCGCCAGAGCGAGATTCGCGCTCGGAAACAAGGCCGCGGCGACGGAGGATTTGGAGATGGCGGTTGCTGAGTTGGATCAGCGGATCCAACCGATTCATCCAGACGTCACGCTCGTCGTCGATCGAGGGTTGGCCAGGGCTTTACTTGGGAATGTTTCAGGTGCCAGAGAAGATATGGAAAAGGCGCAGGGGCTGGGAGTCAGCCAGTCAGTGTTGCACTTGCTGCTGGAGGCGCTTGCTCGCGAAGACGTCGATCGGAAACCTGTGCCGGGCAATCGGTCTTGACGATGGGCTTCGGGCCACCGATCGTTTCGATATGAAAACCATCGGCAACTGGGGCAACTGGGGCAACTGGGGCAACTGGGGCAACTGGGGCAACTGGGGCAACTGTGGGATGGAAAGCCCCCTCGCTTCA
>JAQCER010000914.1 GCA_027618625.1 Verrucomicrobiota bacterium | reverse complement strand
CCATACGGATCTCCCGGTATTCCCCGAATGCGACGGCCACTGTAGCCCCGCCGTTGGCGAGTTCGGTATCGTCAGGATACGAGTGGTGTGCCAGCATCGCCATGCCCACCTCCGACTCATTTACTCCGTGGCGAAGGCGCTCCAGATACGCATTCAAGTTGTAGAAACTGGCGAACACTTTCGTGATCGCACGAAAGACTCCCTGTTCGTTCTCGCGATCCGAATCGCAGGCCGAAGGGCCGGAATCATCGCTATCGAGATCGTCGGCGATGCAGCCGCTGAAGCTGTCATACAGCCCAGCGCCACTGAATGTGGCGCTGTCTTCAACGTTCGTGGAACTCCGAAACCGAACCTTGGTTTTCTGATCGAAGCCCTTAAGCGCGCCCAGGATTGCTGACTTCTGATCATTCGTGAAATCAGTCGCCCTTATCGTGGAGCGAATGTCATCGAGGCGTTTGCTCAATACTTTCATATCGATCACCGGCCACGAAATGTCCGCCAGGCTCCCAGCAACGTATTCGGACAAGGTCGGTGCGCCGCCCACTTCGGCTGCAGGATTGGTCATGAACTGATCCCAGAGATCGAATCCGAAGGCAATCGCTTCTGGGGTCGACTCAGGTATGATACTGCGGAGAAACCCGTAGTTGGCAGCCTTCCCACCGACTTGTGCAATGGAGTCCAATGCGAGGCCATCGACACTGCGGCTGAGGGTGCCCAGCGACTGCTTGGGAGGGTAAGCCAATGCAGGCACTTCCTTGAGCTTCAGTAGTTCTGCTCGCAAATCCAATGGCACAGATCCATCGACAGGGACAAGGTCGATTCGCGAGTTGGAATGGCTGTTGAAGAAAAAGCCAGTGTTTGCAGAAAAGTAGACGTCTGTCCCAAGGTAGGACTCCGCCAGGCTACGATCATTTGCGTCCCGGAGATAGGCGAAGGGAATTCCTGATGAGCGTGCGAGGATGGCTACGTGAGAATTGTCCGTGGCCGGAGAAAGCGAGATGATCCCTGCTACGGGTGGTAACTCAGCTGGAGTGGAATCGATCACCAGAATGTCGGTGAACTGGAGGCGTCCGGTAGCAAACGCCGACTCAATTTCTGTGACGGTAAACTTCTTCAAAGTGCCGATCGCCCAGCCCGGCGCGTAGACCGAGTTGCCTGGACGCCAACGGTCGGCATTGGTGACTTTGATCTCGCGCGCGGCAAGATAGTCGATGGCCTCCTGCGACAGCCCTGCCTGTTCATAGGTGGGAACATAGAAGAGTTGCACCGGAGCCGCCCGGTTCAACGTGACTCCGACGAGGACGATCCACTCTGCGATTTTCTCGATAGGAATGGGTGTTTGAGCGGCGAATTGTATTCCTACTTCGGTTGGATTCCCGATGATTACGGCTCCGAGGACAAGTTCCTGCATGGGGCCTGGAAACAGTGACAGGGCATCAAACTCATTGCGACTGAAGCCTAGGTAGCGGTTGAAGTGACTGGTGGCGAAGTCGTAGTGAAACGGTGTTACGGGGCTGTTCTGGTAGACAACGCTTCCTGGTGGCCGTAATAGAACGATCACAAATTTCCCCCATCCGAGTTGGGTGAGATCCGGATAGGTGAACATCGCTGGGTAACCGATTGGACGATTGCCTGGATACCGACCAGGGAGAGCGACGATGTTCACCCAATTGTCAGCTTCAGTTCGGTTGCGAGTGCGCATTTGGTAATATCCCTGCGACGATGGTGCGGTCGCAGGATCGGCGAACTGAACCGGCAAGTGGTGCGCAGTCGCGATGCGTTCCCAAGTTTGAAGATCGTGGGACCGGTAGACCTCATAGGCACCGGAGTCTGGTTCCTCAGACAGATCAGTGGTCTCGATCGAAAACCAGTCATCATGCAGTGGAGGGATGGGTTGAATGGTGTATGTTTGCCCGATCGCCGAGGACGCCCCGACGCAGACCGTAAGCACAAATTTCAGTATGAATCTCAACATGGCTCGTGGGTATCAGGAATGCTATGAAACGGAGATGAAATCCTGCGATTCTAAAAATCGACAGTCGGCTCAGGATCCCAGGATTGGAGTTCAACGATGTTTCCCTCCGGGTCTTTCATGTAGATCAATGTTACCTTGGCTCCGGTCGCTATCATCATCGTCACAAGTTCGCCAAGCGGGCTGCCGCCATTGGCAATCATCTCGATGCGGGCATCTTCTACAGATTCGACGAGGAAGGCAATGTGTGCGAATCCGGGGCGATTGAGCGGGCTGGGGCCATGGGAAGCTGGTGAATCGTATTCGAAGATTTCGAGCGTTGGCCCGTCTTGGTCGAATCCGGGCAATTTGAGATGGATCCCGCGCACATGCGCGCCAGTCAATCCCGTGACCGCATCCACCAAGTCGCCCCGGTAGTCGCGCTCGGGCGGTAATGGCTCACAGCCGAAGGTATTGATGTAGAAGTCTGCCAGCGATCGCCAATCTCGTGCGACCAGGTTGGTGTGGACATATCGAGCGTTGGCGATCATCCCTCCGTTTCGACCAATGAGTCGACGACGTTTTTCAGACTGAGGCGATGCGCATCCACTGCGGTCATCGTGTCGGGC
>JAQCER010000913.1 GCA_027618625.1 Verrucomicrobiota bacterium | reverse complement strand
CAATGCGGGGCTGGCGTCACTGGGGCTTGCGAAGCATCCGGACAAGACCGCCAACGGCTTCGACTTTCTGGGCTACCACTTTGACCCAACAAGTCCCGCCGGTGGATTTCGCCACGAAGCGCCGGGGCCGCAAGGCTACTCTGAAATTGGGGCTGTCAGGCTGCCAAGTGCTCGGCGGCGTTGAAATAAGGCAGATTGTCTTGTGAAGAGCAGCCCATCAAAGCGAGCCTCTCCGCGATCCTGAGTGCCTTTTGGTATTTGCGTTCGTTTTCGTCCTGCGTGTGCGTGTGGAACACCGTGCCACAGAGTGAAATTCCATAGTGCGCCTGCAGCGTGCGAATCTCTTTACCGGCGAGCATCCCGTCGGCGAGGTAGGAAAGGTTAAAATCGCCCTGTTTGACGATCCGGATGTTGTTTTTTACCAGATAGTCACGAATGCGCGCCTCGGCCGCCAAGGCTACGTCCCAATATTCTGATTCAGTTTGTGTGATCGCGCCGGAAACTTCCTGGAACGCCATGCAAAAAGCGAGAAACACTTGCTCTTTCCCACTCGCCGATTTCCATGCTGTGCCACCTAGACTGTTCCAGACGGACGCGTTCATTTCGGCATAAACCTTAGGCACGCGGTCAAAGAACAGCTGGTGTAGCCCGTGCTCATTCAGCCCAATATCGAGCTTCTGGTCCTCGTAAATATCGACCGCAGCGTAGGAACCACAAACGGGACAAGTGTCATCGTCGTGGGCACCTTTCAAGTAGATGTTCGAACATCGCAATTTATTCGGCAATTCATTTTTGCAAAGCAAATAGACCGCTGTGCCTCCCTCGCCGGCGTGCTGTTGCCCAATCCACTTAAATCGGTTCATGAACTGCATATAGGAGTGCCGGTGACTCCAAAGGCTCCATTCCAGTTTTTCCACCGGTCCGAACGTGCTCCAATTGGAGCTGACATCGATCACGATGCACTTGTCCTTACCCGGTGCCGATCGCAACCCGCGGCCCACCGATTGACCCCATAGCACTTTTGACAGCGTAGGTCTGAGATGGACAATGATGTTGCACTGCGGATTGTCCCAACCTTCCGCAAGCACCCCCACAGAGACCATCGCCTCGATATCGCCGCTCTCGTGTCGCGCGAGTAATTTCATCCGCTCACCAATCGGTGTGTTGGCGGTGACGATGGCAGCTTTGACGCCGATCTGCCGGATGCTCTGTAGCGTCGTTTCTGCGACGCTGATATCGGTGCAGAACCAGGCGGAGATAGGTTTCGTTGAGAGCTTCTGACGCTCCTCACGATAGCTCCAGATCGCGCACTCTATCATCGATGATTTAATGATCGCAGGCGCCAGTTTTGCGACCGGGAAGTCGCCCGAGCTAATATCGATGTTGCCAAGATCCAGATCATGCACAAAATGCGGCCGATAGACCGGCTGCACCAAAACGCCTTCTTCGATAAGGTCATCGATATTTGCGCAATCTATGATCGCTTCGAATGCAAGACTGAGTTGGTCACGCTGATCGCCGGTCCGGCGCTCGGGTGAGGCCGTCAGCCCCATGAAACGCGCCGCGGCTTTTCCACGCAAGTTGAAGTCGTCGATAATCCGTTTATAGCCGCTTCCGTTCGGCGATACCCGATGCGCCTCGTCCACGATGATGAGGTCGGCCTTGGGCAAGGCATCGGCCAATACGTCCTTTGCCCGCATATTGGTCGAGAGCAAAATGTCGTAATCCTCGAAGGCGGGTCCCGTGTCGGAAACCGCCAACTTGCGGACCTTGTGTTTCTTGCCAAGAGCTTTTTCGAGCTGTTCCAACAGCACCAGCCTGTGGCAAAGCACAACAATCTTTTTGCCCTTGTAGAACCGTTCGACGATCTCGCTCGCGAGCACCGTCTTTCCCGCGCCAGTCGGCGCTTTCAGGATAAAACTGCGATGTTGAGTTACGATCGACGGAAAATTGTCGATGATTTTTTGTTGCCAATTTCTGAGATCCATCAGGTGCTAATACCAAAGAATGGATGGCCGCGCACAATTCATCGAAAGCGCTATGTAATCGTGCGGTAACAGGCGGCACCTCTCGGGGCTGTCAGCCCAGCGCAAACCACCCGTCTTGGAAGTGCGGGTCAGCGTCAATTTCAGCCCGCCAGCGGTCGCCACTCGGCAAGCACCGATCTATCCCGGTCCGGCGTGACATCATCACCGCGAGGCGGATCGCCTCGGACGATCTGCTGAAACAGCGGAACGGATTTTGCCTCCGCCGAGGCTACGGACAGCCCCCGCCCCCCTCAAGCCGATGTGCCCGACACTGCCCCGAGCTTGTGCTCCCTGCAGACTGGTTCGCATGGGACAGGCTACATCCTCAAAACAGCCCTTCGATCTCGCCCGCATCATTGACGAATATCTGCTCCGCTGCCGGCCGTCGGGGCAATCCCGGCATGGTCATGATGCCGCCGCAGATCACCACGAGGAATTCCGCCCCGGCGTTCAGTCGAACCTCGTTGATCGGTATCACATGACCGCTCGGCGCGCCGCGCAGGCTGGGATCGGTGGAAAAGCTGTACTGCGTCTTGGCCATGCAGATCGGCATC
>JAQCER010000912.1 GCA_027618625.1 Verrucomicrobiota bacterium | reverse complement strand
CTGCCTCGATTACCCCTTATCCCTCACGCCTCTGGAACTGCCGCCCCATCCAGCTCCGCCAGCGGAATTTCTTTGAAGGACGAAGAATCGTTCCCTGGGCAGTCCCCAGTCATGAGGGCCATCAGCACTGGCGCGTGCAGAATGGACAAATGTTCCATCGATGCCCGCTCAAATTCGTAGGTAATGACGGGCACACCGTTTTCGGATGCCCACGAGCCAAAGGATCCGGGTGTGGGGTAGCCGACGTCTTCCACCAGTGGCATGCACGTCTGCTCGCTCAGCCACTCGCCCAGTGGCGATCGGGCGGGGTCATCGATGCAGGCCAGTGGCGCATGCAATGCGACGACGCTGGCAGGCTTCCACTCAGCGAGCCAGTCTAACATTGCACTCGTTTCCGGCTCGGATCCCGGTGCGTCGCCGGGCGAAAGCAGGACGTCACTGGTCTCGTCGAGCGTCCAGCGATGGGTCACCTGGTCGGGCTGCCAGTTTGCCGATGGGAAATTGCGGTTGAGATCGACGCCGTTGGCATTGCCACGGGTGCCGCGACACAGGCCGTCGGGATTTGCCGCGAGAATCACGGCGCAATGATTCAACGGAACCGACAGTGACCGCATGGCACGGGAAAGCACGCTGGTGGTCTCCGGTTCTTCGCCGTGGATGCCGGCCATGATCAGCATCCGCAATGGCGGCGTGGCATCAGGCGGGAGCCACACTTCGAGCGGCTGACCTTGTACGGACTTGCCGTAAGTCACTGGTAATGTGACAAATCGGCCTCGGTCTGGACGTGGTCTGATGGATCCCTGCACAGGCAGACGTTGCCTCAATCCGGGTAGTAGTCAACGCTGGCCACAGGTCTCTTCCAACAGCGTCAATGGTGCAGAGCAGAGTTCACCTTGATCGCTTCGGGCCAAGGCGCTATGGAACACCCATGCCAGTCGAAGACTATGAGGTAGCCATCGGGCTCGAAGTTCATGCCCAGTTGAAAACACAGAGCAAAATGTTCTGTGCATGTCCCGCCAGCTATGGCGAGCCGCCGAACACGCTGACCTGCCCGGTGTGCCTGGGAATGCCGGGAGCGTTGCCCGTGTTGAACCAGGGCGCGATCGAACGCACGATCCTCACCGGACTCATGCTCGGATGCTCGACGCCGCCGATTTCGAAATGGGACCGGAAGAATTACTTCTACCCGGACATGCCGAAGAACTACCAGCTGTCGCAATTCGATCTACCACTGTGCATTGGTGGTGGGGTCCCGCTGTATGAACTGGCATATCCAAAGGACGCGCAGAAGGGCATCAAGAACCCTGGAAAAGTTGTGAAGCTCACCCGCATTCACCTTGAGGAAGATGTCGCAAAGAGCACCCACCACGAACAGACGTCGACGATCGATTTCAACCGCGCCGGCACGCCGCTGATGGAAATCGTCAGCGAGCCTGACATTGAGACAGCCGAGGAAGCGGTCGCTTATTTGAACAGCCTGCGCCAGATTCTGATCTATGGCGATGTCTCGGATGCAGATATGGAGAAAGGCCAGATGCGCTGTGATGTGAACATTTCCGTGCGCAAGCCGGGCCAGGCCGAACTGGGTGAGAAAATCGAACTGAAGAACCTCAACTCGGTCAGTGCTGTTCGCCGTTCCATCCACTATGAAATCGAGCGCCAGTGTTCCGAGCTTGATCAGGGTATCCCGCAAATTCAGTCGACGCGGCGCTGGGATGACACGCTCGCGGAAACGCAGCTGATGCGCTCCAAGGAGGACGCGCACGACTATCGTTACCTCCCGGATCCAGACTTGCTGCCGGTTCGCACGCCTGAGTTGGTGGAGAAAATGCGCCCGCTCGTGCCGGAATTGCCGCACGAGAAAGAGGCGCGCTTCGAGGGCAGTTTTGGCATCAGCGCCTATGCCGCCAGCGTGCTCGCTAGCGAACAGGCGCTCGCCACTTACTTCGAAGCCGCAGCGAAAGACGCCAGGAGTCCCAAAGTCGTGGCCAACTGGGTGATCAACAATTTGCTCAGCGTCCTCAACGAAAACGAAAAGACCATCCACGAATGCCCGCTGCCGCCAGAAGCGATGCGTGAGCTGACGGACCTCATCGAAAGCGGGGCCCTCAGCGGCAACCTCGCGAAGGAAGAAGTATTTCCAGAGATGTTCGCGACCGGCAAATCTGCTGCCGTGATCATCAAGGAAAAAGGCCTGGAGCCGCTGGCCGATACTGGCGAGCTGGAGGCATTCTGTGACCAGGTGATCGCCGACAACACCAGCGTCGTCGAAGATGTCAAAGGTGGCAACGAAAAGGCGATCAACTTCCTCAAGGGCCAGGTGATGAAACTTTCCAAGGGCAAAGCGAATCCGAAAGCCGTGGGTGAAATGTTAGAAAAAAAGCTGCTGGGATAGTCGCCCAGCATTCGGTCTGGAGCGCGTCCGGCTTGGCGGCGCTCTTGCGCCGGACAAACATCGCTCGCAATGAACACTGAACAATGACTTACCCCAGTTCATGCGGATTCTTTGCGCTCGGCAGGCGTTTCACGTCGAAACAATCGGCACCGGCCCACTTCCGCATCATTCCCGCAGCGAACGCCAGC
>JAQCER010000911.1 GCA_027618625.1 Verrucomicrobiota bacterium | reverse complement strand
AAAAGCAGGAAGGCGATCACTTTGCTCATGAAGCAACCAAAGTGAATGATTGGAGTGATGATCCCCCACAGGCCACCTTCATTCGCCAGCAGGTGCTCACTCCAGCCAAATGGCAGGCTCCAGCCACCAAGAAACAAGGTGACGATGATCCCGGAGCCGATAATCATTGCTGCGTACTCGCCGAGGAAGAACAGGGCGAACTTCATCGATGAATATTCGGTGTGATATCCCGCTACCAGCTCGGTCTCACACTCAGGCAAGTCAAAGGGCAGGCGGTTGGTTTCGGCGAAGATCGATATCGTGAAAATGACGAACGAGATGAAGACTGGGATTAACAACAGCCAGGATTGCATGCTGAGGCCTTCGCCCCACGCGGGGAACAAGAGCCAGCCGTTGGCGGACTGCGCTTCCACGATCTTCGTCAGGTTCAGCTCACCCAGGATCATGATTATCGGAACGATCGAAAGTCCCATGCAGATTTCGTAAGAAATCATCTGGCTGCTGGAACGCACGCCCCCAAAGAACGAATACTTGGAATTCGACGACCATCCAGCGATGACAATGCCGTAGACACTTAAAGAAGTGATCGCAAACACGAACACGGGGCCTACATTAATATCAGCGATCACCAGTGGAATTCTGTGGATTTCGTCGCCAAATGGAATGGCCAGTTCGCTGCCGAATGGCACCACTGCAGCGGACATCAGAGCGGGCACCATCGTTAATGCCGGTGCGAGCCAGTAGTAGAACGTATTCACGTGCTTTGGCGTGAAGTCCTCCTTCAGCAGAAACTTCAATCCGTCTGCAATGGGCTGTCCGAGACCGGCCAGGCGGATCTTTGTGAACGGGATTCCGACTCGGTTCGGGCCCACGCGATCCTGAATGATGGCGCTGAATCGGCGTTCGGCATAGACCGTATAGGCCACGAGAGTAAGGACGACGATCATGACGAAGAAGATGATCTTCACCATGGTGGAAACTAGAAAAAAGAGGTCGATGGCAGCGAGCATAACGAGACTTTATCCGACGATCAGACCCCTTTGTTTACGTTCAGCTTCTTTCTCAAGCATCGGGATCTTCTCCAACGGCTCGCAGACTTGAATTCCAAGGTCACCTACTCGACTCAATGTAAGGCCATTCAGTTCCTTCACATCGGCTGCAAGCAATTTGAAGACATCTTCGATCGAATACATGCCGTTGCCACCACCGATTGCCAGTGTGAGGTCGCGCAGGATCTCCCAATCATCGAGGGCTTTGCCGGGGGGCTCAATCGCTTTGTTCAAGCGTTGGAGGCGGCCAGTCCTGTTGATCATGCTGCCGCGCTTTTCCATCGAAGCTGAACCGGCGAACACCACATGAGCGGCTTCAGCCGTTGGGTTCGCAAGGATGTGAGACGCAGCAAAAATATTCAGTCGGCCAAAATCGGAGCGTTCGAACCCTGCTTTCATCAAGTTCTCGCCGAAGACCAGCAATCCTTTGATGGATCCGTTCTTCACTCCATTGCGAATTCCGTCGAGCTTGTCGCCTGGATTGATGCCAAGGATCAGCGTTGCACCGGTCGTGTTCGGATTTTTGTCAGATGAGACGAGATAATTGTCCGCTGCTCCTTTTCTTGGAACAATGTCCACCTGATCCGTGCCCAAGCCGTTTGCCAGGCGCTTCAGCATGAAGAGTTCCTCATTGGTCATCCTGCCAGAGCCGATGATCGCGATATCATCCCCTCTTAACGACTTGAGCCGCTCGGCAGTCGTGGAGATCGCTTCCTGCCAGGCTACCGGCCTGTGCGCTACGCCGACTTTAACCATCGGGTCTGTTAGCCGCGCATCGCTGTTGATGTAGTGAACATCGAGGCGGCCCTCATCGCACATCCAGCAGGAATTGACGTCGTTGTTCTCGCGCGGAGTTTGCCGGTGCACTTTCGACTCACGAGAGCTGATCTCCACGTTGCAGCCGCGACCGCATCCCGTGCAGATCGATTTCGTCTCCTTCAGGAACCACACGCGCATCTTGAAGCGGAAATCCGTAGAAGTCAGCGCCCCCACCGGGCAGATATCGACGGTATTCAGCGAGTAATTATTCGCCAGTTCCTTGTCAGGGTGGGTGGTCAGGACAGTGTGACTTCCGCGATCGACGAATCCCAGACAGTCATCGTCCGCGATCTCTTTGGAAAAACGAATGCACCGCGAGCACATGATGCAGCGCTCGTCGTCCAGCGTGATCCGTGGGCCAATCTGTTGATTCTTAGGCTTCTTCACCTTCCGCTCCCGGAAGCGTGAGGTGCCGTTGCCATGCTCGACGCTGAATTCCTGGAGGCTGCACTCGCCAGCCTGATCACAAATCGGGCAGTCGAGCGGATGATTGATCAGGAGAAATTCCATAACTCCCTGACGGCAAGTGCGTGTCAGAGTGCTGTCCGTGCGAATTCCCATGCCATCTGCGATCGTATTGGTGCAGGCGATTGCCGGGCGCGGGATCCATTGGATCGGCGAATGTCCATTTTCGTCGAGTTGCGGCTCCTGTCCCGGCGCCGACCGCGCTGGCATTCCCATTTCCACCAAGCACATCCGACAGTTGCCGGGGGAGGTC
>JAQCER010000910.1 GCA_027618625.1 Verrucomicrobiota bacterium | reverse complement strand
CGTCCTCCATGGTGAGGGCGCAGAGAGATTTCTCGCGTTCAAGTATCCGAACGGGATGCAGATTACCCACAACAAACCCGGCACCGGGAACATGCGGATCGAGGGCACCAAGGAGAAGCGCGAACCCAAGCCGACACCAATCCCTACCTATGCGGACGGTGACGGCAAGGACCGCCGTGGCAGCATTGATGGCGATTTCCTTCAGTGCGTGAAGACGAGGGGCACGCCGTTCCGGAGCATTGAGCACGCCGTCAACACCATGGCCCTTCCTCATCTCGCGTCGATCGCCTACACGCTCAACCGTTCGCTGAAGTGGGATGCGGCGAAGCAACAGTTCGTGGGTGATCCCGAAGCCGACCGCCTCATCGACACCGCCCGCCGCGAGCCCTGGCAGATCTAGCGCAACGAACCACTTACCGAATTTGCAGTATGTTAGACAAAGCCTTTGAAGCACTGAAAACGTTCGAATGGGGCGTGGATCCCAAAATCCTCGACCCAATCGATGATGCCATCGTCGCTACCCACGGCGATGCCGAGGGACGGAGGCAGCTCGAGACGCGGCTCGTTGCCGTGCTCTCCAGCGATGTCCCGCATGCCGCCAAGGGCGCCGTCTGCCGCGCCCTCAGAAAGATGGGGACGGCGCACTCTGTGCCGGCGCTCTCCATCCTATTGCTGGACAAAGACCTTTCGCACATGGCTCGTTACGCCTTGCAGGCCATTCCTGCCCAGGAAGCGACCGCGGCGCTGCTCGATGCACTGGAGAAGGCGCCGTCTGAGATCAAGATCGGCATTGCTTCGTCCCTGGGTGCCCGCGCCACCGACGTCCCGGTTGCAGCTTTGACAAGATTGTTGGCGGATAAGGATCCGAGCGTTGCCCGTGCTGGTGCATTGGCCCTCGGTGAACTTGCCACTTCCGAAGCAGGCCAGGTTCTTGCCACCACCCAGCCATCTGACGATGCGACCAAGACTGCGGTTGCCGACAGCCTGCTCAAGTGCGCCGAGGAGCTTCTCGCCGCAGGCAACAAGGTTGAGGCAAAGGCGACCTACGAGAGGATTCTGGGTTCAAACCCGCCGAAGGCTGCCATGGCGGCGGCCAAACAGGGACTCGCAGCGAGTTTTTGAGGCGGGTGCGCTGACCGCGATCCCGCCAGTTGGTGAGATCGCCCGACAGGCAGCCTGTGATGCGCTGCAACCTCCAACGGCGAATCTCAAGATCCCAAGGTCTACGTCGGCACGGAAGACGAAGCCCAGGAGGGAGAGTTTCCCGGCAACGGACCGATCCAATCGCTAATCTAACTAATGGCTAATCGGTAACCTTCAGTTTGATGTCCTTGAACTGGACAATCATGCCGGGATCGTGCAGTTGAAACTGGATCATTCCCTTTTCCAGACGTTTTGCCTTCGGCAAATGCTCGGTGAACTCCGAGGCCGGTTTGCCATTGATGGAGAACTTGAAGTGGTTGCCCTTGACGATGACGTGGACGGCGTTCCATTCGCCCTTATTGATGTCCGCGTCCGTCACCGCACCCTGGATTTTCGTTACCGTCGGATTGTCGTCCTTGTCGATGACGAGCCGGTCACCACGAAAGCACGCGTGCTCGCGCCGCCCCGGTGTGTGGAAGTCCCACGCTCCGAGCACCTGCTTGCCGATTCCGACATGCCCAAGATCAACATGATAGGCTTGGAATTCGCGCTTGCCCGTCTTGTCCGGAATCGCCCGAACGTTCACGCCGCTGTTTCCATTCTCGTTTGGAAACCGGTAGCCGAATTTCAGTTCAAAGTCGGCGATCTGTATGTCCTCGTAAACCAGGTAGCCACGTCCCTTGTCGCCGTCTCCGTTGATCACGCCATCAACCACCGTCCACGCCTTCTCCTTGCCCGCCGGCATTTCCTCCCAACCTTTTAACGACTCTCCGTCGAAAATGGTGACAAACCCGTCCGCGTCTATTGCCGGTTTCTTGGAAGGTTTGTCATCCTCCGCGCAGGAAGGAAAGGCAGGCAATACCACCAGACCAATACCCAGAACGGAAGTCGCGATTCGGCGGGAGATCATCTTCATCACGCGACCATTCAACCACGACTGAAGCAACCATGTCAACCACTCCTCCCGTCGACCCGTCGACGACTTTGACCGGTGGGTCTCCGCCGGCATGGCCGTCGCGGCTGCCCGCCCGCTGCAACCAACGTGATCGCGTGGTGCAACACGCGCTCGTTTAAGTTCACACCACTACCGTAACCGTCCTGGGGATCCGAAGCCGAATGTTGATTGACAATCGAGCCGATTCTGGTGCCGGTTCGCCCGGAGTCAACCCGATACTGGTGCCGGTTCGCCCGGAGTCAACCCGATACACATGAAATTACTACTCTTTCCCTCCCTCTTAGGGTTGAGAAAAGAGGCCGCAGACCGTTATTTGGACTCGTCTAAGGTTCGAGCTTTTCGCAGTCGAGCACTTACTCTACGGGTAATAGCGATCTCGATATGCTCGTGAACGCCCAGGGCGACATGAACCAGATTGGAGCGCGCACAACGGGCCGGTTAGGCCCGTCCGGTAGTCGTTTTGTAGTCACTTTTTGGCTCGAATATAGCCGCT
>JAQCER010000909.1 GCA_027618625.1 Verrucomicrobiota bacterium | reverse complement strand
GGGCACCGACCTCCGGCTCATTTACAAAATCGTATCATGACAGATTCCGTCGAAGTCAGGTGCTCTGAAATTCACGATTTGTTCAGAAATCCCGTCAGCGGGCTGGTCGCCGACGCGCTGAGGGATTCTTCTGCCAGACCGATCTCGTAAGCGCTGCGCCCGGCATCGGTCGCCGCCTTAAACGCTTGCGCCATTCGGCAAGGATCGGCTGCAATGGCGATCGCCGTGTTCACGAGCACGGCATCTGCTCCCATTTCCATGGCGAGAGCTGCATGGCTGGGGGCACCGATTCCTGCGTCCACGACGACTGGGATGGTGCTCTGTTCGATAATGATTTCGATCTGCCGACGCGTCTCGATGCCGCGGTTCGATCCGATGGGGGCGCCGAGTGGCATCACGGTCGCTGTGCCGATGTCTTCCAAGCGCTTCGCCAGCACTGGGTCCGCATTGATGTAAGGCAAGACGATGAACCCTTCCTTCACCAGGATCTCGGCCGCCTTGAACGTTTCGATCGGATCGGGCAAAAGGTAACGCGGATCTGGATGGATCTCCAGCTTCACCCAGTTCGGCAGGCCAGCAGTCACTGCGAGGCGGGCCAGCCTTACCGCTTCCTCGGCATTCATCGCGCCGCTGGTGTTCGGCAACAGCAGATACTTTTCGCGATCTACGAAGTCGAGGATATTTGCATAAGGATCGTGTTGCCCGGAAAGGTCCGCACGACGCAGGGCCACGGTTACGATCTGTGTGCCAGACGCCGCGAGAGCACCGCGCATGTTTTCATTGGAGGAAAACTTCCCCGTGCCGAGCAGCAGACGGGAAGTGAAAGTGCGATTGGCGATGCGAAGGGGTGAATCAGACAAGGTCAGTGTGGGTTGGCGCTAGCTAGAGACTTACTTGCTGGAACAACTGCTGCAGCGGAACCTGGATCCCGATGTAGAAGTCGCCGAACTCAGCGTAACGCGCACTCACCTCATCGAAGCGCATCTCGTAGACGATGCCCTTCACATCAAACGTGTCCTTCGCGAAAAGGGTTACGCCCCACTCGTAGTCATCCAGGCCAGTGGAGCCTGTGATCAATTGGCGAATCTTCCCTGCCCACTGTCGGCCAATGGCGGCGTGTCCGGCCATCAGTTGCCGACGCGTTTCGAAGTCGAGCGCATACCAATTGTCTCCGCCACTGCGGCGCTTGGTCATCGGGTAGAAACAGAACACCGGCCAGTCGGGCATGTTCGGATAGAGCCGGTCTTTGCCGTACTTTTGCATTCGGGCGTTGAAATCGGCGATCGCTGCGTTGAATTCCTCAGAGCCTTCGGTCAGGCCGCGATCGGCCTTCAGCGTCTCGCCGTGTTGCTCAGCAGTCGTCGTGTACTCGCTGCGCTCGGTCATCGAGAAGTAACTGTAGATCGGCACCAAAACGTCCGGCCCCAAGGAAATCGTCAGGCGCTTTTCGAAGGCGTTGGCATCGCGAAGATCCGGGGTGAGCAACATGAACCCGATGTCTGCACGCGGCGTCAGCATGCTGAACATCAGAAGCTGCGTGCTCGGGTGCTGCCGCAGTTCCTGCACCAGCCGGGTCAGGGCCGTCTTGCGCTCCACTTGTTCGTCAGGGGTAAGCATCGACCACTGCGTGCGATCGATCTGGTAGAACAGATGCATCACATGCCAGCCCTCAGCCGGGGCGAGCGATTCGTCGGTTTCCGGGATGTCGTCGGTGGTAGCAGGTGCCGTTGTGGGTTCACTCATAGGCCAGTAACATGCCTGCACGGGGCAGAATTCAAGGGGCAATCGTGCAATTCGTCAGGGCGCGAGCCCGCACTGGCTACTCTGCAGCGGGCGTGGCGGACGGATCTTCCCTGGTGCGCGCGTCCTTTGCGATCTCGAAATAGGCCAGGCGCTTTGAATCTTCCACTTTCCCACCGTACTCGGTTTTCTCGACGATCTCAATCGCCCAGCGCTTCTTCTGTTCAAGGCTGATGTAGGAGCGGAACTCGGGCTCGAAGGTGAACCCTCTGGTCGAGGTGAACGTGAAACGGTTTGGCCCGTCCTGCCTTCCTTCATTCTCACCAACCGACAGCTGACCACCGGCCAACTTCAGGTTCCCTGCGTCTGCGGACATGGTCCCAGAAGGATCAAGAAAAAGCACGCTCAGGAATCCATCACTGCCGACTGCCTCGACCTCGATCGTAATCTCTGGAATGATGATTTCTGAATCGTGCACCCGGTCGGTATCGATCCGCCGGCGCCAGTAGGATTCGATCGACGTCACTTTGAAAAGATTTCCTGCAACCGGAAGCTCCGGCACGACATCCGGTCGATCCAGTCCTTCACCCCAGTCCTCGCCGTACATCCATGTTAACAGAGTACCTGCAAGACCGACAAGAATAGCGAGGCTTGCCGCAAGGCCAATATAGTCGACCACGCCCAAGGACTTCAACCAGGGTTCTTTCTGCTTGTCGTCCTTGTCCGGCTTTTTCGGCCCCGCGCCTTCCTTCACTCGGATCAGTCCATCCTTCGTGAGTTCAGCACCTTCCAAATCTTCGGGGCGAAATTGTTCTTCTTCCTCCGCTGGCGCCGACTCAGGCGCTTTCCCCTTT
>JAQCER010000908.1 GCA_027618625.1 Verrucomicrobiota bacterium | reverse complement strand
GCTCATGGTGAATCGCCCATAGCCGCCGCAGTCGAGATGGTTTTGGTAGAGCGGAATCTGCTCGGAAATCTTCGCACTCTGGTCGAACGGGTTATGCTGAACCCAGACCGGTGTTTTCGCGGTCAGACAGGTTTCCGGGGTGGTGCCGCGCTCCACCTCATTGCAGCCCCATGCCCCGATGGGCATTATGGCGGCGATCCTGCATCCCGGGTCTGCCACGCTCGCCACCTGCCACGCTCCCTGGCCGCCCATGGCATACCCCCCGATGACGTAGACGCGATTCGCGTCGATGTTGACCTTGCTCCTCACGTGGTCGAGCAGTCGCTTGAACTTGTCTGCCTCCCAATGGGTGCCCACTTTGACTGGCGCGACGTGGAGGTATCCTCTTCCGAATCGATTGGGAATGTTGCCGGTGTAGCCCGCTGCGTTCCATGGTTTGTTGTCCCCGAGGCGATCGGCGACCATGTTTTTCGTGACCTCCCTGGGGTGCTTCCGCCCGTCTTCCCCGTGAAGGAAGAAGACCACCGGATAGCTATGATCCGGCACGTAGTCCTTCGGCACCCAGAGCGCGTATTGGTAGGTGTCCGCCGGCACATCTCCGGACTCGTGCGTGTAGAGATGGTGCTCCCCCGGAGTGTAGTTGCCGGCCCGCACCTGGGCGGCGGCGCAGATTCCGAGCAGAACGAGAAGCGTGGAGGGAAGGCGGCGATGGATCATGGATCGAACGGATGCTTTGATGAACAATTGACGGTTGAAATGTCTCGACTTGTAAAGCCGTTTTTGAAGAATCTGCGAGGGAGCACATGCTGTTCATTAGAGTTTCCGTCTGCGTCCGCCACCCAAAATTCAGATGCACACACCATCCGCCTTCCTTGCCCTCGCCCTTGCCTTGCTGGCTTGCACCCTGCCTGTCCAGTCGGCTTTCGGCGACTGGAAAAATGATACCGTGCTCGTCTCGCCACAGGATGCCGAGACGGTGGTGCGGCACCCCGGCGGCGACACGATCCTCTTCAAAAACACCGATCCGCAACTCGCGATCGAGTGGGGCATGGCGAATGCCCTCAATACGGTCGTGCTGGCCGGCAAGTATGTGGCGTCCGATCGCATCGACGTTCCGCGGGACGGTGTCACGCTCATCATTGATCAGGGCGCCGAGATTTCAGCAAAGCCGGATACCAAGTTCACGTCGCCGACGCCAGGGTTTCGCGGCCGGGACGGCACGTTGTATCCGTTCAGCGTTTTGATCTACAACCAGAAGAACCATTTCCGCGTGCTTATGTTTGGCACGGTAACGGTGCCTGGCTTTCCCGTGATGTTCGACGGACGGAATGAAAAGGGTGACTGCGGCTTGGAGGGCGGCATGGTGCTGAGCACCGGTCAGACCAGCGATATGTACTTCCTCGTGGACTCCAGCAAAGTCCAGGTGCCGATCGCTACACTCAAACCCTCGGGCGGCTCGACCATTTCCATGGAGGGATGTGAGGACTGTCACCTGGGCATGATCGCAGGCCTGGCTGCTGAGCCGGGCGGAAGGACGGAGGAGACGGTCGATCTTAACTCACGCTGCGTCAACATTACCATCGAGCGCCTTTTTGGGGAGCGACCCAATGAGACTATCGACTGCAATGAGAGCCACACGGTGGTGCAGGAGATCGTGTCCATCGGCGAGCCGCGGAAACTCATGACCCGCGGGAACCCCTCCGGCCCCCGATTCACGACCCGCAGGTCATTCAAGACGCGTTCCCTGGAAGTGGGAACCACCACCATCCTGAAGGACGCGGTGAGTTCCCGCCTCATCCATGAGATCCCAAAACTACCAGATGCCCTGCCACAATTCACCGTGAAGACGACGATAGAGGCCACCCTCGAGGGGGGCGGGAAGAAACTCTTCGAGAAGGAAGTGGCGTTTGACCTTCGAGGGAAATGAGCGGGCGTTACCTGTGATGAATTAGCCCGGCTCTCCGCGGTCTACCACGGCCTCAAACCGCCCACGAATGTAGTTTTTTCGATACAGCTCGATTGGGTAGTGTCCTAATTTATAGGACACTACCCTCGATTGCATTGGCAGTTCAGATCGGCTCATGGAGGGCATCAAAGAGGAATGAAGTGCGACAACAGTTGAAACAGGGCCTGCACCTCGAAAGTGCCCTGGGACTATCCTTGACTTGCTGCCGCCTATTTTGGATGATCGTGGTTTTAGAAAATGAGTACCCTTGGCACCCTTGACGAAATCACGCATTCTCGCACTCCCGTAGTGCACTCTGCTTCTGCCTGCGCCCGAGTGGCAGGTTCCGCCTTCTGCTTTGCAATGCTACTGGGATGCAGCGATGACTCCCAGCCGACGCAAGCGAAGTCAGACCCTGGCACGACGGCATCCATCGAAGCCCTCACAGCAGAACGCAGTCGACTTGATTCAACCGCCTTTGCGAGTGAAGTGGATGCCCAGAATCATGAACAGGTGATCGTCCAACTATGGGACGAAATGAGGAAAGGGAATGCCTTTGCGGTTCTCGCAAAGCTACCATTCTCCCGACTGCTTACTGGAGAGGCGACGCCACAGCCGTCGCCAGACTGGGGGGTTCCGGGAATCCACGTTGCGA
>JAQCER010000907.1 GCA_027618625.1 Verrucomicrobiota bacterium | reverse complement strand
AATCGTCACAGTAGAGCACTTGCCGCAGTTGTTCGTCAGCGGCATCCGGCAAGCTCGTCGCATCCGGAGACTCTACAAGCAGTGCTTCCCATTTTTCGACAGTGGACTCTAACACTTCACCATAAATATTCGCCGCATCCGCCAGGCTGACAACCTTGGCGCCAGACAGGGCAGCCAGTAGCTTCTCATTTGGCACAGCTTCCTGTTTCCATTGCTCCAGCAGACTGGGAAACCTGTCCGGAATCTCGCTGCGGGGAGTCGCACTCAGGCGTTGCCACATTCCCCAAACGGAATCGTTCGAGGAACGCGACTCCAGATACCGGCGCCAGCGCACCATGCCGCCACCCGCATAGGCCGAAAACTCCCGGAGCAACCCACGCTTTGTCCGCAGTTCCGCCTGAGGTTCCGTCCGATGCTCCGGTGTGGACTGCACGATGTAGCGCAAGTAGTCACCGGCCCAGGCCCGCATCTCGTGCATCATCCGTTGGTGCAACTTCTCCCGCACTTCGGCGTGCCTGGTTGCAGAGTCTTCCAGTTTCTTTGTGAACTCCTCGTTCTCGCCAATGCCGGTGGTGGCGCCAATCCTCGGGGCCAGATCAGGCGTCGGTTCCACAGAATTCGCGAACACGCTGTAAAGCGAATAGTAGTCGCGCGCAGAAATCGGATCAAACTTGTGATCGTGACACCGCGCGCACTGCACCGTCAGCCCAAGGAATCCGCGCGTCACCACGTCGATTCGATCATCGATGATCTCATGCGGAAAAAAATTGTAGCGCGACCCGACAGTGAGGAAACCAAGTGCCGCCAGCGACGATGCATCCGCCACCGCCAACTGATCCGCAGCGATCTGTTCGCGCGCGAATTGATCGAAGCCAAGGTCTCGAGCAAATGCGCCGATGACGTAATCCCGGTAAGTGAATGCGAACGGATTGCGTGGCTCGCCCGCATCGACGTATCCTTTCGCATCGGAATAGCGGGCCACATCCAGCCAATGCCGCGCCCAGTGCTCGCCATAGGAACGACTTGCGAGCAATCTGTCTACCACCCGATAAAACGCGTCCTCCGATGAATCCATCACGAATGACTCAACCTCATCGAATGCCGGCGGCAGCCCTGTGAGATCAAGATAAGCGCGCCGCACAAGCACCCTGCGATCGGCTGGTGCCGAAAAGTTCAATCCCGCCGCACGCAATCCTTTTTCAACGAAAGCATCGATCAGATTCCCTTCGCCCGACTCCGGAACCGCCACTTCAGCCAGTGGCTGAAACGCCCAGTGCTTGCCCTGCTCCGAGACCACACCTGCCCACGAAACATCGGAGCAAGCGACCGCGATCGCTGAAATTGAAAAACAGATGACGAAACACCGACGCATTAAGAGAAGAATGTCGGCTCCGACGATTCCAGCGTCAAGATCATACCACCAGCACCTTCCTACCTTCCTGCTTTCCCAAGCAACTCCCGCACCTGTGCCTCGGCATCCGTAAAGGCAGCATGCGGGCCGACAACTTGAGGACGGCAAGTAACGGCACGATCATCAATGTAAGCCCGGGCCAGCGGCTTACCAATCCCTCGGTAAATCGCGTGATAGACGAACTGATGTTGATCAAGCCATCCTCTGACCGCACTCTCTACAGCATCGAGATCGGATCCATCGTCGGAATCCTGTAGTCGGGCAGTAAAGATGATGATCTCAGCACGGTCGCTCAGCCTTCGCAGGAAATTCGCCGCGCCTTCGACCGGCGCGCCAAAGTGAAACGGCCCCTGCCATCTGTCGTAGTGAGCCAACACCCCGTCAAGGTCTACGCAGATTGCGGGCTTCTCTTTGCGTTTCGCCCCCTTCGACTTCGCTCGCTGGACAACCGTTGCCACTTCAGGCTCTGGAGTAGGTGGCGGTGGCCCGGGCGTTGCTCGGAGGATGGCATCAATCGCAGCACTCCCCTCCTCCCATGGGTCATCCAGCCAGGCGTCACCACTCCAGACACGGGTGATGTGATCGCGCGAATGGTGAACGCCCGGCAGTCGCAACCAGGCCCCCATTTTGTCACCACCCAGTTTAGCGGATTTAGGAAAGGTTTCAGGCTTCGCATCCAGGTTTCGGGCTGGCCAATCAGCAATCAAATCCTGGGCGAATGCGTGAACATGAGACATCGGCGCAGGCCGTTCTAACAATACCCAGAGATGGTAACCACCCGCCCCATTCGAATCGAACAACAGTGGATCGTAACCCTTCCCCTGCAAAACTTCCCACCAGCCCACAGCTGCGGCAAAATTCCGGCGTTCAACATCCGCAGCATCTTCTGCATCGGCATCGTGAAGGTCGATATCCACCGCCAGCCAGAGGCATTGCTCATCAGGACTCGCAGCGTGCAGACCGATCAAATGATCCCGGCGCAGACTTCCGAAGTGGCGGGCAAGCTTCTCCACCGTCACCATATCCTGCCCTCGCATACTTTTCTGGGGCAATGTTAGTGCCTTCTGCCCGCGCTTCCTTTGTGAGAGGCCGGTATATTGTCCCCACACGTCTCGTCGATTCACCAGCCTTACCATCGCCCAATCTGCCAGATCCTTGGAGCACTGCTTCCACTCCATGCCGATCACCTG
>JAQCER010000906.1 GCA_027618625.1 Verrucomicrobiota bacterium | reverse complement strand
ATCGTATGCGCGAAATACCTTGAAGGCACCAAATTCCACATCCGAGTATAGAGGAAACGGGAAAGCTGTCTTTTCCCCCTCGGCATTCAGAAAAGTCTCGCGGATGCCCTCAACAGAATCCGTCCCGATCGCGAGAATCGGCAACTCGGCCGCTGCAAATTTTTCCTGAACCGGAGCGAATGCCTGCAACTGCTCCATGCAGTGGATACAGCCTTTTCCGAGATAAAAAATCATGATGTGCGGTCTCCCCGCGAATGCCGATGACTCGACCACGTCCCCTTCCACATTCCGAATCGTCCAGGAAGGAGCTGGTGACGGGTGCCAGCGGAGCGGGCCCAGCGTATTCAAATCAGGCCGCACGCCGGTGTCTTTCGCGACTTCGGGAGACTTGCGCCAGTCGCCAGTATAACCGAGCGATTCCGCCAGTGGCTTTACCCGGTCCAAAACCGGCAGGTCCATGTCGCTCCAGGAAGCGACGTCGCGCAATTTTTCAAACTGCACCTTGGCCTCATCATTCTTGCCCGTGCGATGCAATACGTATGCATAGTTTGCGAGAGGTCGAATCTGATTCTCTGACCGCTCAGCCAAACCCTTCGCCAGTTCCACTGCTTTGTCATTGTCACCCAGTGCCAGATGGATTCGCGACAGCGATCCTTCGGCAATTCCCTCGACCCCCTCCATCTGCTTTTTCGCCTGCTCAAGATCCCCACGCGCTATGGAACGCAGAATCTCCAGCTCACTGATGCGATCGGAAATCTTGTCGATCTGCTCGGTGTGCCCGCGCATCGCTGCAACCATCGCTTTTTCGATTTCTTCGTTCGTCTTCTTTTCGTTTCGCGCCTTCTCTTCGGCGGCATCTGCCGCAGCAAACCGGGCCTCCTTTTCCTTGCCCAGCCTCTGTTGCAAAGATGCAATGGCCTCGTTGGACTTCTCACTCTGCCCCTTACCCAAGTGTGCAAGCCCGAGAAGATGGTCGCGACGCACCTGTTCCGCCGTATCGGTCGACTCCTCAAGGTAAGGTGTGTCGCTCAGCTTCATTACCTCATCCCAAAGCTCGAACTCGGCGAGTGTGTTGAACAGGCGTTCCCGCCCTGAACTGTAGCTGCTCCCACCAGTCGACCACTTTTGGTCAGGCTTGTCGGACACACTTCCGGATCGAGGAATCCGCGGCAGTTCGATCATGTTCATTGCGAGAGTTACGGCATCCTTCACCCGGCCCAGGCATGCGTAATTGTCGATCAGCCAGCCGTTGTTGTGCGTGTAGTTGTGGATCTGGTCCGGCATGATGCGCGATCTCACCATCTGCGCATGGTCGACTCTGGCCGATGCCTCCTGCTGCCAAGCGGCATCCGCATAGCGTTTCAATTTTGAATACGTGTGACCCGGCATGTGCCACATGTGCGCGATTCCCGCTGACATCTGCCCGCATTGCGCGGCAGATGTAAGGGCGTTCTCAGCATTTTCGTTGTCCCAAAGATGAATGACGTAGTGGTGTGCGGGATGCAAAGGATTCGAAGCAAAGACCTGCCGCGCTAATCCGTCCACGGCGAGATGACTGGCGATGGGCACTCCACTGCGACTGCTGTTGTGCCAGATCTGAAACAATAGAAACGCTTTCGCTTCGAGATCCTCAGGGAACTTGAGAACGATGTTTTCGTACGCACGTACGAGATCTCTAGCCCGATTCTTTCGATCGTCGCCCTTCTCGTCCTCTTTTTTGCTGGTGTAGAAAGTCGACAGCGCCTCGATGTATTTGCGTTCGCGCTCACTGCCCCCGTCCTTCTTATCGGCAGCCTTGGCAATGATGTCCGTCGCCCGTTTTTCGTTGTCGATGTTGGCCATAGCAATCCCCCAGTAAGCCATCGCGCAATCGGCATCGATCTTAAGCACCTGCCGGAACGAGCGCTCGGCTTCAAAGTAAAGGAATCCGTGCAGTTGGCCGACACCTTGATCGAAAAATTTCTGCGCCTCACCGTCCGTCGTCGACACTTCGAAATGCACGTTACCCATTCCCTCCAGCAGCACCGCCTCTTGTCTTGGGCCCTCGCTGAAGCTGTCACCATGGATCGAGTGTCCCTCCAGTGGTTTTCTGTGCGCCTGATCTGTGGCCTCCTCTCCCGACAGCGACGCTTGCAAAAGAGCGACCGTCATTCCGATGGCAATGAAGTGTCGCAACGTAAGGGAGAATGGTGATCGAATCATAGAATACGCCGAACAGAGATCGTCAGGCTAAAGCTCAATGGTGCAGAATAGCTGCGAGACTTCCTTTGAAGAAGCAAAACCTTGAGCGAGGAAACACGCGAGTCACACCTCCAAGCAGGCCCGTACGATCGATCTTTGCCACCTTCACGCCAATCGAGGACCGATGATGGCCACTTGGCAGGATGGACAGTCGGAGGCTAGCCCCCTGTAGTTCATCGGGTCTTCAATTCGCAGCCAGCCGCCACAGTTCGGGCACTGAAAACACACTTCACTTGCCTTAACTGGCTCATTCTGAGCCGCAGCTGGCGCGTCATTCGCAAGCGATTTTGGCAAAAGCTGACCTTTCCGGATACCTGCCATTCTCGGCTCGATCGTTACCGAGGCCCCCTTAGGAACCGGTA
>JAQCER010000905.1 GCA_027618625.1 Verrucomicrobiota bacterium | reverse complement strand
CATCCCTCACATTGCGATACTCCGAACCGAAATTTCAAGACATACCCACTAAACTCCCGGAAGAACCTTCATGGATGACGCCGCTCGACGAATCCTCAATCTCATCTCGCACTCCGAAAATTTTCCGTTTAATTGCACTCGACGACCGAGTCGCGAGTCTTTCGCGCATACCATCAGTGCCCGCTGCTCCCCCACAAAACCAAAGCAACGCTGACCGCAACTACCCCGCTGGCACTCGCAATGCCTACGGCTTTGCCGCTTTCAACGCCCTTTCCTTCCAGATGGTCCTCGGGAGTCCGATGATTCTCTATGCGAAGTCGCTCGGCGCTAGCGCCACGATTCTTGGATTGATCGCAGGAATGCTGCCGTTGCTCGTTGCCCTGCAGATCCCCGCCGCTGGATATGTCGACCGAGCCGGCTACAAAGTGTTTGTCGTTACCGGCTGGACGATTCGCACGTTCTTCGTGGGACTGATGATCCCAGTGCCCCTCGCCATGGTTCCATTGTCAAATGACGCCCGGTTGCTGGCCATGATCGTGCTGCTGTTTTGTTTCAACGGTGTCCGTGGAGTAGCCAGTTGCGGTTGGTTGCCATGGATCGCGACGCTCATCCCTCCCACTTTCCGCGGGCGCTATCTGGCTACCGAAGCTGGAGTCACCAATATCGCCAGCGTCGTCGCATACGGACTTGCTGCAGTCGCTTTGGGGCGCAACGCCGAGCCTTGGCGTTTCAGCGTTCTGTTCGGCTTCAGCGCGATCTGCGCAGTTGCCAGCGTCATCTTCCTCTCACGCATTCCCCGGGAACCGGCGATCCTGTCCACAGCCGTGCCAGGACGCCCTGGCTATACCGATATTTGGAGACACACGGCTTTCAGAAAACTGCTGGTGATGAACGTGTGTTGGTCCTTTGCCAGCGGCGGCGTGCTTACCTTTGTAGTGTCCTTCTTGAAGGAAATACTGGCCATGCCCGAGCGCACCATTCTGATCCTCACATCGTTGACGTTTGCAGGTGGGATTCTCAACCAGTTCCTTCTCAGGAAAGCCCTCGATCAGTACGGCAGCAAACCTGTTATGACCATCGCACTTGTTCTGTGGATCATGGCAATGGCGCTTTGGGCATGCGTAGCAAGTAGCGCACTGCCAGCGATGGCAGCCGTCATCGTGGCTCTAATTGTCACTGTTGGACTCGCGAATTCACTCATGAACCTTGCGAATACTCGGCTCGCGATGATCGTCATTCCTGACGAAGGACGTAGCCGCTACTTTGCCGTTTTCTCGGTCGTTGGCAGCGTGGCCCTTGGTCTGTCGCCCATTTTGTGGGGCTCACTACTGGACGCGCTCCATGATACGGCGTTCCTCGTTGGTCAGTTCAATATCAATCGATACAGCATCCTGTTCTCGATTCTGGCGGCAGGGTTTGTCGCTACTTTGTTTTTTACCCGTTCGCTTGAGGAACCTGAAGCGGAAGATTTCGATCTGATCGTGGGAAATGCCATGAGCAATTCCCGCGTCCGCTACTGGCTGAGGTTCTGGTTTCGTTCCACTCCGCGAAGTTAGTGCTCCGAACTGAGTCGCCGATTGTAATCGCGCGATCCCAGCCGAGGGCGAGTGATTCAGCTTTCCGGCAACACCGGACTTGCACAGTCCCAAGGCCACCGCCATGCTTAGGCATCGATGGACTTGTTTGAATTTGCAGGAGCTGCCAGCCCCGAACCCAGTCGGCCAGCAACCGGCAGGGATGCTTCGCCGCGGAAATCTCCGGGCGGCAGCAAAACCGCTACGCCCCCTGAACCCAAGGTCTTTACCATCTCGCAGGTCACCCGCAAGATTCGCTTTTTGCTCGAAGCCTCATTGGGCCAGGTCTGGGTAGCGGGAGAGGTCAGTAACGTCCGCCGTCAAACCTCGGGCCACACCTATTTCACGCTCAAGGATTCTGATGCACAGCTGACCTGTGTGTTGTTCAAAGGCGACGCCCGATTTGTAAAACTGGAAATTCAGAACGGGATGCAGCTCAAGGCCTGCGGTGAGATCACCGTATATGAGGCCCGCGGTCAGTACCAGATGATCGTGAAAAAGCTGGAGCCGGAAGGCCAGGGAACGCTTCAGGCACGGTTCGAAGCATTGAAGCTGCGGCTGTATGCCGAAGGCCTGTTCTCCAGTGAGAAAAAGAAGGCGCTTCCTACCTTCCCCCAGACACTGGCAATCGTGACCTCACCAACCGGAGCCGCAGTGCGCGATGTTCTCAACGTTCTGGAACGCCGTGCCCCGTGGGTGAAAGTCATCGTCGTGCCGGTGCCAGTGCAGGGCGCGAATGCACACACGCACATTGCGCATGCGCTGGAACTCCTCGGCTCGCAGAGCGGTGTGAGCCTGCCTGGCATTGATACCATTATCGTGTGCAGAGGTGGCGGCAGCATAGAGGATCTCTGGAACTTTAACGAAGAAAGTGTGGCGCGGGCGATCTACGCCTGCCCGATCCCGATCATCTCCGCAGTCGGGCACGAGATCGATTTCACCATCGCAGATTTCGTCGCGGATCTCCGGGCACCGACCCCGTCCGCCGCTGCCGAACTCGCCGTGCCCGATCGGGAGTCGCTGGTTCGCC
>JAQCER010000008.1 GCA_027618625.1 Verrucomicrobiota bacterium | reverse complement strand
GAAAGGCGGGCGCGCCCGCCTTTCAGCACTCGAAACCCCAGGCCGTTTCTGGAAGTGGCGCGCCGATTGGAGGGCTGCTGGAGTGCAACTGGCACGTCGCTGCAGGCAAAATGTGCCTCGAGCCCACCGAAGGTGCGCAGCTTCCTCGTGCCGACCCGGGTCGGGGAAAAATTAGTAGTTGTCCAGGAAGTTGTCGATGTCGACGTACGTCAACTCCTGAGACTCGTCGGCTTCGTTTGGTGCATCGAGCGCGTTGCCTGAGTAGGCGGGGTCCAGCTCGAGCACTAATTCATGCACCTCAGGTGGCGCTCGCGGTGACCGAGACTCCCACAAACCGCAGTGTTTGAGGATCGCTTCGATCACGTCGGTTTGCGGCGGTTCGATGAACGACACCACTTGCATCTGACCGCCGCACTCGGGACAAGACAAGGGGTCGACTTCGTAGATTCGCTTGATCAACATCGCCCAGGCTTGGCTGCTGCGCTGCGATGTGGCTTCTTCATGGGGTGGGTCGGCCGGAGCCTCGTCGGATGCTACCGCAGCCGCCTTCTTCCGCATGCCACGTGACTTGTTCGAGTACCAACCATAGTAGCGAATCAGGTGCGAGCCCTTGGGAGGAATATGCTGCGTGAACTCGGCCAGGAAATCGAGTGGCTCGAGGATCTGGAAGTTGCGCGGCACTCCCGCTCGCATGCCGTCTCCCTTCGGATCGGGAAAGGCCCGGCACGCCTGCTTCTCGGACTGGTAGATGACCTGGCCCGTGTCGCTGACCTTGACCAACCGTGACAAACTAAATGGGCAACGTGTCATGTACTGGATCAGACGCTCGATGCCCGCTTGATCCCCAGCCGGCAGAAACACCGATTGATCGACGCTGAAACCGCTATGTTCCCAAGTCCGCATATTCTCGACCACTTCCGCTTCGAGCTTCTGTTCAGCCAGGTACAGCTCGAAGACCGCGTCCTGCCAGGCGACGAGCAGCCGCTGCATCTCGAACTCGGGCAGCTCTAGAAACTCGCCCTCGGGTGTCCAGGCCCCGCAAGTGATCAGCACATGCATGTGGGGATGCCAGTGCAAGAGTTGGCCGTGAGTCTGAATCGCCGCGATCATGCCGGGTACGACATCGTCGCGCCCCAGCAGTCGTCGGGCTTCCGCCTTCAGACACGCCCAGGTACAAGAGGAAAGTTTCCCCAGCAGCTGGCGATCGAAGCGTGTGTGAACTCGCAAACGTTTGGGGATCGTCAACACGACTTGCCGATGAGCGACGGGCGAGCAGGCATCTTCGGCAACATGCAGCGAAGTCAGCAACGTCCGCTTCTGGTGGCAGGACGGGCAAGTGCAGCGCTGCTTGCAGGAGAACGCGACGAACATCTCGTGCTGGCAGTCGGGGCAGCGAACTCGGGCAAAGCCTTCTTGCAAATCGCCGCACTTGAGAAAAGCAGCCACCGACTGCTCGACGATTGGCCTCCAGTAACCGTACTTCTCCTGAAAACGCTCGTCATAGACCTGCTGGAAGGAGTCAAAATGTTCATCGAGCAGGCGCCACAGGTCGGAGGCCTGGGGATCGCGTGGATGGTAGAGCGGTCGGGGCTCGACACAGGCGGTGACCATGGCAGGAACCGTAGTGTGTACATGTGAACACACCTTCACTATGAGGGCATATAGAACACATGTACACATATCGTCGAGCCGGCAACTGCTTCCCTGGACGGAACTGCCAGCGGGCAAGCCGGTTACGTCGCCGAGGCTTCTGATGGGCCGCGTCGGACGAGCGTGGAAAAACTGTCGATCCTCACCGACCGCAGGGAGCCCGTGATCTTTCCAGAGGGAATCCCCGGATCGCAGCTATCGTACGTCGGTCACATCGCCCGACGCGGCCAAGGTCCGTTTCCGAATCTGCGTCGGCGTGTCGGACCGAACGCAGTTCGCCGTCGGCACGCTGACGCAATTCATGACCGACGTAGTGGCGATTAGGACGTCGGGTCACTGCCGAGCAAAAAGTGATCCGGTTGCCGAGGTCTTCCTCACCTCGCGAAGTTGCGCGGGCGGCCGTTGCTCCGAATGGAACGAGCGTTGGATTACCGGCCAGCGTGCTCACGACACGCCTTCATGAGTCACGAAATCGCGAACTGGCAACCAACCAAACGACACGCCGTATGACGCCGTCACTTTGATGGCGCTTCCTCCGAGGTGGTCACCACCTCTTGCAGTTGCGTGAAAAGCTAAGCCGCTGAAGTTTGTGCAACTGCCAGCACGAAGACCAGCAGCCATTCGCAGGAGGTCGAGTCGACCGACGTGAGATTCTGCCCGCTTAAAATGGGGTAGCGAAGGAGCTCGGCCTTGAGAATCTTGTGTTCTGGCGATAATTGAAATTGACAGCGTTCAACGGATCGCATCGACAGAAGTCCAGTTTCAGGAAGCAATCGCTTCCGATTCGTGCGGAGCGTCCCCGTTCCGGAGACCTGTCATGCCGAGTTGGACCCGGAGCGAAATCGTCGACCACTTGGAAGTTGGTGGCTCGGATCGATCCTTAAGAGTAGAGCGGAAGCAGTCAGCTTGCTGTGATCGTAAGCGAAAAAGACATCGATCTGGCGATCCGAATTCGGAGCAGAATCTGGTAGAATACTCGAATTATATCGAGCTTCGGAGAAGGCAATGCCTTTCGTCGATGTGGAGTTCTGGTCGGTTGTGTGGCTGTCGCTGCGGGTTTCGGGGACAGCGGTTCTTGTCGCTGCGCTCTTGGGGATTCCATGTGGAGTCTGGCTGGGGCTGTCTCGGAGCGGGGGAAAGCGGTGGTTGTCCGCCCTGATCCATACCGGGATGGCACTGCCCCCGGTTGTCATCGGTCTGGTTCTCTACATCATGTTGTCCCGCAGCGGCCCGCTGGCGTTTCTCGGCTGGCTGTTTACGCCCGAAGCGATGATCCTCGCTCAAACGCTGCTGACCCTGCCGTTTGTGGTGGGGATCACGATGAGCTTTGTGGCGAGCGTCCCTGCGGAATTGTCGCTTCAACTTCGGAGTCTCGGGGCGAGTCCGTGGCAGGTTCGCTGGTCGATTCTGCGGGAAGCTCGAACTGGTGTCGTTCTGGCTGTGGCGGCAGCGTTCGGCAGGAGCATTTCGGAAGTCGGTGCCGTGCTGATCGTGGGAGGGAACATTCAGGGCCAGACACGAGTTCTCACCACGGCGATTGTCGTGGAGACAAGCAAGGGCGATTTCGGAATGGCCCTGACACTGGGTGGGGCACTGCTTCTGCTCGCCCTGCTTGTCAATCTGGCCATCCTCCGGTTGCACGGAGGCCGGTGGCCGACATGAGCGATGTCCCGCTGTACCAATTGAAGGAAGTCCAGAAGAGCCACGGAGCGGCCTTCACGCTGCACATCCCGACTTTGACCATCGAACGTGGGGAAGTCATCGGGTTGCTGGGGCCGACCGGAGCAGGGAAAAGCACGCTCCTCGGTCTGCTGGCAGGGTTGGAGTCCCCCGACACCGGGGAAGTCCGCTTTGACGGTGGATCGCTAAATTCCGCCGACCTTCCGTTGAAGACCATTCGCCGCATCACTCTCGTTCATCAGCGTCCTCTGCTGCTCGCAGGCACGGTACGATTCAATGTGGAATACGGTCTACGCCTGCGGAATGCCAAAGGAATCTCTCAAATCGTGGACGCTATGCTCGACCGTCTCGGTCTCCTGAAGTTGGCATCGCAGTCGGCACGGACGCTTTCGGGAGGGCAAACGCAACTTGTGGCATTGGCAAGGGCACTGGTCATAGAACCGGACATATTGCTGCTCGATGAGCCGACCGCCAATCTCGATCCCGCCCATGTCGCACTCGTGGAGGACACGATTCAGGAACGGCAACGAGACCGAGGAATGAGCATTGTGTGGGCAACTCACAATCTGTTTCAGGCCCGACGTGTAGCAACACGCACCGGACTCCTTCTGAACGGACAACTGGCCGAGTTCGCACCGTCAACCGAGTTCTTCGAGCGTCCCGCCGATCCTCGCACTGCTGATTTCGTGCAGGGACGAATGATCTACTGATCTTCAGGAGTGAGAAACGATGATGCGGAAATGCCTGATCGCTGCCATCTTCTTTTTGGCCTTTGCCGGATGTTCACAAAAACAGGATGCAAAGCGGACTCTGACTCTGGCCACGACGACCAGCACTCGTGACAGCGGCTTACTGGACGTGCTGATCCCGATGTTCGAGGAAGAGACCGGCATCACGGTCAAGGTGATCGCCGTGGGGAGTGGACAGGCCCTCGAACTCGGTCGCCGTGGCGATGCGGATGCATTGCTGACACATGCTGCTGATGCGGAACAGGATTTCATGAATCAAGGGTACGGAGACGAGCGGCGACTCGTGATGTACAACGACTTCATTCTGGTCAGGCCGGAAGCCGGTCCTGCACAGATCAGCGAGTCAACCTCGGTTGCGGATGCCTTCCGCCAGATTGCTCAGACCGCCACGCCATTTGTCTCAAGAGGGGACGAATCTGGCACGCACCTGAAGGAAAAGGCGATCTGGAATAAAGCAGGCGTTCAACCCGTTGGAAAATGGTACATTCAGGCTGGAGCCGGGATGGCAGAGGCACTCCGCATGAGCGACCAGAAAGGTGCCTACACTCTGAGTGACCGAGCGACGTTTCTTGCCCAACGGTCGGGGATCAGTCTGGAGATTGCTGTCGAAAGCGACCCCCTGCTGAGGAATGACTACTCGGTCATCATTGTCAATTCACGGAAGCACCCCCACGTACGCCACGAAGCCGCTCGTCGCTTTGCCGACTTCCTGATCTCCCCCGAAGCGGAGCAAGCGATCCGAGATTTCGGAGTGTCGCAATATGGCCAACCGCTATTCTTCGTCAGTGAGGGCAAATAGCCACTCGAAACCCACAGGGCGACGGCTCGCACCGCCAAGTCCCGATGAGTCAAGCCACAGCTTCGAGTTCGACTTCCACGACCGACCGCACGAATTCGTCTTGGTCGTCGAGCAGCTGCTCTCGGCCAGGAAATCGAGCGGTTCCAGGATCTGGAAGTTGCGGCCATCGAATTGTCGGCATGTCCCATAATTCGGTCGACTGCCACTTGATCGCCATTTTCTCCGGCAATGGTCTCAAATGTGCGGCGGAACGAATAGAATCCGTTCCCAGGGCGGTGTAGCTTGGTCTTACCCAGTAACTTCCGGAACGCCTGAGATAGCGGTCCCGAAATGAACGTTTCAGAATCCTTGTGCCATGGGGTTCCCGTACGCGTCAGGAAAAAGAACCTCTCGTCCTCAGGGGCCTTCGGTTTGGGACGCAGCGGAATTGCGCTTCGCATCGCCTCGACCGTCTCCGGCCACAGGGGTGCCCGACGCTCGACTCGGGTTTTCGGGCGCGGCCACGTGATCCAGCCGGATTCGAGGTCGACGACGCTCCGCGGAAGTTGCCCCACGTCGTGGTTGCCGTACCCGCAATTGATTGCCAAGAGAATCATGGCTCTCATGACCGGATCGGCGGCCGCCATGAGCAGCCGAATTTCCTCTGCCTCGAACATTTTCGGCCCAGCGTCAGCCGTGTTGACCGCTCGCAGTTCGCCGGAGCGATGCAGCCAAGGACCTTACAGGGCTTCACGGCAAGAGCTTGGGCGCTGACGGTTGACCACCTTGCCCGCGAGGCACAGCAGCACATCAATAATCTGTTGAAAGCTGTTGTGCGAATTTAGTCATGAATTTTTCTCCAAAAATAACCAATCGTGCACGTGGGTCGAGACTTTTAGAAGTCGTTCGTCGTCTACTCGCTGCCGGTAAACCGCCGCCATACTCTGGTCGGCGTGCCCCATAATTAAATTCGTCGCGATTTGATCGCCAGTACTCCCTGCAATCGTTTCGAACGTACGCCGGAGCGAGTAAAAGCCGAGCCCCCTGCGGTAAAGTCCGGTCTTATTAAGCAACTTCCTGAATTCAGCCGATAGCGGAGTTGCTTTCGAATCTTTGTACCAAGAATCACCCTGTCGAGTGAGAAAAAAGAGTTCGTCCAGCGATTCGCTCACTGGCTTGGGACGGAGAGGATCAGCCTTATTGAGTGCCTCGATCGTTTCTGGCCAAAGGGGTGCTTTTCGCTCAATGCTCGTCTTTGGTCTTGGCCACGTAATCCAGCCTCGTGTTACGTCAATAACACGTCTTGGCAGCAACCCGACGTCGTGGTTCCCAAATCCGGCGTTTAGTCCCAACAAAATCATCGCACGCATAATCGGGGGAGACGCATCCATGAGCTGAATGATCTCGTGCCGTTCCAACATCCGGCTGCCGATCTTCTGCCTATCAAGACGCATCACCTGCTTTCGTGGAGCGTTGAATCCCTGCCCGTATCGAATCGGCTTATCGATGAGGCCCTGATCGTAAGCGAACTTAAATATCATCCGGATTTGCCGTATTCGGTTGCTCGTAGAAACCGGTCCCACATTTTTAGAGATAGTGGACCTCAAATGGAGGAAATCGTCGGAGTCGAGATCTTCGACTAAACGACTTTTGTCGATCCCTGCCAGCAGTAAAGTGCAGGCCTCGTGATAGTCTTGAAACGTTCGGTTTTTCAATTCGCCTGAGGCGACTAGTTGACGTTTGAACGTCAGGAACTGGTTCACTAAAACCAGCAGGATGGCAGCTCCGCTGGCGTCGCTGGTAGTTCGTGGCTTCCGTCCTGCCGCCAAATCGTCCCGTTCACTTAGGTACCGCTTCAACGCCGAGTCGGGGTCGTCGAGTTTGCCGAAGTAATACTGCTTGCCTCGAATCTTCTTGACCCACTGGTTCGCTCCCCTGTGAGCAGTAAGTGGGAACTTCTTCGTTGACGCCTTGGCCTTGCCTGGCGACGATTTGGCCGCTATTTTCACTACTTCGACTCCTTCGCGAAAAGGGTGTAGTCTACACCCGGTAGTCGGCCTGCCAGGGCCAAGGGTGTAGTAAAGGGTGTAGTCGGATTTTACACCGTTTCGCGAAAAGTTGAAATGACCCTATAAAACAAGGGTTGCGGCGGAGTAGCTCAGTCGGTTAGAGCAGCGGAATCATAATCCGCGTGTCGGGGGTTCGAATCCCTCCTCCGCTACCTAAAAACAACCTGAAAAACAAGCGTTTTTTAGGTTTTCTTCCTGTGAATGCCGTGAAAACAAGCTGTTTTCCGGCGCCTTCACAAGGTTCTTTAGCAGAAATAGGCTGTTTTCCGCTTATTTCTGCAGGTGACACGCCGTTCTTTTTCTGTCGCAATTCCGCCAACTGTGCCCCGGAATGCCTCAAAACGACCCCAAGTGTCCACAGTATGTCCACAGTTTTTGGTTGCCGGTTATCGCCGCTAAGCAGTCCCATCCTAAAGGTAGGTATCAGGACAGAAACGTCCTAAGCGGAAACGCCACGACTTCATCGGAGCAAACACGATCCGATGTGGTGTCGCGTGTTATTCTTGATGTCTCGATCGTGAATACAATTGCGAGGCGGAATAGGGTTATGCCACTGAAAGGCTGGACACCCTGACTCACATTGCCACCGTTTCGTTTCGGGAGCCTAAATAGGAATCGACGCGATGCCTTCCAAATTGGGTGGACAGGATTCGGATTTACCCTTGATACGGGTGACTCATGACGTTTCGAAACGGTTTAACCCGCTTGGCACTGTTCAGTCCACCGTGTGGCGGAAATCGCTTCAACGTCTACGGGAACGGTTTACTAATGCTGCTGCCCGCCACCACGTCCAACTGACGTGCGTTCTCAAGCAATTTGTCATCGTCCCTGGAGGGGCTAAGACGCCAGACCTGCCAGACTTATGGGAAACCGACGATAAGGTGATTGTTGCATTCGGCCGCGGATTACACCGACAGCCGCGGGGGCGACCTGATTTGGATTTAGACGTTGGCAGCTGTTCTCGCGATCTGAGCGTTGGCGACACGCCGGCATGTGAACCCAAAGGTAAGCCGATTGTGCTTCCTGCCGGAAGATCGCTCCCAATTGGATCAGAAGTATTTGGGCAGTATTCCGTCTACGCAAATGGTTCGCCAAAACATCAGGAGGTAACTTACGGGTTATTTGATTCGACGGCTACCGATGCGGGGCAGTGCCTCGTTGGCTTACCGGTCGAAGTGAACCGCGTTGTGTGGCGAGATTGGCTTGGCGGTTTCGACGCCGTTGACAATCGGGATATGTGGGTTAATGCCTTGTTCGAAATAGCTTGGCAACGAATCCCTGGCTCGCCCCTAGTCGCCAGTAAGTTCGCCTGGAACGGAAGAACTAGTGTGCCGCTTGATGCCTTGCCGAAATTACGGTTGCAAGGTGAGAGTGGCGTCCTATTAGACGATCTTGCAAAAATTCCCGACCCGCCGACGCATTGGTACTCCGTGATTACGGATCTGTCGTCGGCTTCGGTTTACGCTATTGATCTTTTACTGGCGATCGGCGACGCAAATGCGACATTGCCTCGAGCCACTGACATCTCGCCTTTGTCGGCAGAAGGGTCCGCCGACGTGGACGTCGGCAATAAGGTCGTCTTGGTCGGCTTATCGGAAAAGGATCAAAGTGAAAGTACTGGCGAGAATTCCGAAAAACGGACCAAGCGAGCGAACGGCGAGGTTAGTAATCTGTTTTTGAGACTTTGGCTTGAGTATGAGAAAAATCCGGAATTACTGCAGGCGATGACTTCTAAACAAATAGTGGAAATTATCTGGTCGAAGTACAAAGAGCGAGTTTATGTTACGTCATTGGAATCAAGCAAATCCTACAAGAAGTTTCGAAGGAAATACCCCATTATCAAGACTCCGAAACGCGATACGCAGGAAGATCTCAACGATTTAATCGCCGATCAACGCAACGACGATATGGCTGACAAAATGAGAAGCATCATCGGACGCAAGGCGAAATCCGTTTAGAACCCGTTCCGGGCGCGTTCAGGGCGCGTTCAGGTTTTTGTAAAAATGTAACTCCTTGTTACGCAACGGATTACGTAAATCGTTGCCGTTCTGCGTTCAGGTTTTCTGCATCCTTTTAGAAAGGAGGTGCGGGAAACATGAACTATCCACCTAAGTTGGTCACGATAGGACGGATCGTCCAAGAGATTGGCGAACCGTTGCATCGCGTCGAGTACGTCCTTCGTACTCGGCATCACATTCGTCCGGCAGCATACGCGGGCCGTGTACGACTTTTCCGCAAGGCAGCGGTCGCACAGGTGCGTCACGAACTGAACGCACTCGATGCAAGACGATCGGAAAGGGGTGCGGTATGAGCGATCCTGCCACCACCCTATCGAACTGGTTGACGATCAACGAGGCGGCCGTATACGGCCGCATGTGCAAACGCACGATCGAGCGGATGATCGCGGCACGTCAATTAACGGTCTACCGGCCAGTTCGCCGTAAGCGTCTCATTTCACGTCAAGAACTCGACGCTGCCATCCGCGCAACTGCGAAGGGGAGGCGGTGATGATTGACGAGCAGCTGAAGTGTGAAGAGTGTCAAGGTCCCGCTGTACCGGCCTATGCCGACTGTTTGGGCCAAATTACCTACCTATGTGACGACTGCTGGCAACTTCGCGAGCAGCGATTAGCCGAACCGTCATCTGATTTGGAGGATTGATACAAATGAGTGCCGTCACTATGTCTTTCGCCGTCACAGCGGAGGCGTTACCGTCCGACGTTTTACTGTCTGAGGTTGACCACCTTTCAGTCGAAGCGGACAAGAAGCGAGATGCCATTCTTCGGCATCGCGTGACGCTGGCCGTAGCGATGCGGCAAGCAGGCTACGACACAGGCTATCTGTCGTCTGCTGGCCTGTCATGTCTACCCGATGCCATAAACGACGCGTTATCACGCGTGCGTGTCGAGTCTCTGACGTGTCGATTGCAGCAGCTTTTGCGCCGTATCGATAGGTGGCATGAATTGCTGCTCGACATTCGGAACATGCGGGAAGATGCTGCAGAAATGAAGGAGTGGTGCAGCATCTGACCCGATGCATCAGGCCGAAGACGCGAAACAATTAGGTAACGATGTTTCTGATACGTACGCGGAAACACGGAATGTTTTCGAGTTTTGTTCTTACTTTAAGGATGTTTCCATGAACAGTTTTCAAAATCCATCGCTTGGCCCTGGGGGTATGACACCTGGCGTTGATCCGCGACAGGTTCAACAGTCGCCGGAGACCGCTCAACCTCAACCGCAACAAGTTGGAGGGCATCCGGTGCAACAACCGCAACCGCAACAAGCTGGAGGGTATCCGGTGCAGCAACCGCAGCCGCAACAGGTTCCGGGCTATCCGACGCAGCAGCCGTTGCCGCAACAAGGGATAAATTATCCCGTTCAGCAACCGCTGCCGCACGTTCCGGGCTATCAGACGCCCCAACCGTTGCCACAAGAATCGGCATTTGACGAGGAGTTTACGGTAAACTCGGGGACGGATGTGGTTCCGCCCGGAAATTACGCGGCAACGTTTATGGGCTATACAAAGAAGACGATGAGGTCAAAATTTCACGTTGAGCCGCAAAAGAAACTGGATTTCACGTTTCAACTGGACGGTGGCCCATATAACGGGAAACGAGTGGGTGTGCTGGCCAATGTGTCATTTAACCCCAAGAGTAAACTTGTCAAGTTGGCCAGCATGCTATCCGGTCGTCAGTTGCAGGATGGAGAGAAGTTTTACTTAAGTCAACTGAAGGGGAGACCGTATTCGATCGTCGTCCAGCAAAACGCCAAGGGCTTCAGTGATGTGGTGACTGCGATCCCACTGAACCTGCAGCAGTAAGGCCCTGTGCCTTCACCCCGTCACGCGTTAGCCGCGTTCGCAAGCGGCACGGGGTTTGACGTTTTGCTTTTGGCCGTCATGTGACGCAACGAAAAAGGGCGCTCGCCGTCACTCGAGCGCCCCACGTTTCCCACCGCCGGCCGTCACTCCGACGAAAGAAAGAAGTTGCAATTATGAGTGTAGGAAAACTCGTTCTGGAAATCAAGGATGCAGTAGTACGTTATGCTCAGTTCGGCCTACCTATTTTCGGTACATGGTGGACCGAAGATGGGCAATGCGCATGCGGCTCTACGGAATGTAGCGCTGGCAAGCATCCCTACGGCGAGCTGTTTCCTCATGGACGCAATAGCGCGTCGAGCGATCCCGCGATTGCCGAGGCGTTATGGACGACCGAACCACGCATGAGCATTGCCGTTTCACTGTGGCACGTGGGAATCGTTGTTCTCGAAATGGACTCACAAGAGCACGTCGCACAGTTGGCGGAATGGGAGCGGCAGTACGGGATATTGCCCGTTACATGGCGAGGTGTTTCCGGCGGGAAGCGATTACCACACATCTGGTTCCGCAGCCCTTGGTCACAGGACGCACCTTTGGCGAAGAACGCAATTCGGCTACCGAGCGACGTTGAGCTGAAAAGGGACAATGTCCACGTCTGGCCGAGCGTGCACGTGTCGGGCGGACGTTATGAATGGGAAACGGGCCTTAGCCCGTTTGACGTCGAGCTGGCAACGTTGCCGGACTGGCTGCGGCAGTTGGCCGAAGGATCCGCCGGTGAAGTATTGCGTGTCACGGCGGCGATAGACGGCTGTTTGGAGGATCATATCGGCGTGACTAAGGGTGTGAACGTATCGCGGCACGACGTCGCAACGAAGCTGGTAGGGCGTTGCGCACGGGACCACGGTTTGCCGGGATTGCTCGAACGTGCGACTGTTTGGAATTGCCGCAACCGTCCTCCACTACCGGAAACCGAAATACGGGACATCGTCGACCATATCGCGAAACGCGAAGCCGAGCAGCAGGGCGTCGCAGTTCCGGATTTCGCTTGCCGTACGAATGGGGAACACGACGCGAGCGTGTTTCAGTCGGCGGCTTTGGTGACTGCCCCCACGCCGGTGTCGCTCTATGACATCTGCCAACCGGAAGCGGCTTCGGACATTGACTGGCTGTGGCCCGGGCACATTCCCCGCGGCATGGTTACACTGCTTGCCGGTGAAGCGGGCGTTAGTAAGTCGAGCATCTGTTGCGACTGGGCAGCCCGTCTATCGGCTGGCCTTCCGTTTCCTGACGGATTCGTCTTTCCCGCTGCGTCGAACGTCTGCTTCCTGAACTACGAAGACGATGTGCGGACCGTGGTTACGCCGCGCATTGTTGCCGCCCAAGGGGACGGTCTACGGGTAGTTTGCCACCGGATGTTGGTCGAACATGTGTCCGGCCAGCAGGAAGAGTTTGACTTCTTTCAGCCATCTCACGTAGCGTCATTGGCAGACATGTTGCGCACTACGGAATGTGTAATGTTCGTCGTTGACCCGTTAATGGCGGCGCTGGGCGGTAAAAAGGACGTTGAACACGCCCGACCGTTGATGCGTATCTTGGGCAATCTGGCAGCGACGTTGGGAATCGGTGTGGTGGCGGTTACGCATTACAGCAAAGACGAGACGCGCTCCCGAAAGAACCGCGTGCTCGGAAGCGGCCAGTGGGTAGCAGCCGCCCGGGTGGCGTGGAGCATCGAAGAAGAGCCGGATACCGGCCGCCGTATTTTGTGGCCTTCCAAGGCGAACATCATCCGTTGCGACCGGGGATGGGCCTACCAGATCGAGGAGGTGCCGGCGGACGTTTCGATGGTAAACAGGCAACAGCCGACTACTCGCTGCGTGTGGGAGGCGAATCACGTGAACCGCCCCCTCGGTCACACTGGAAACCAGGAGCATGTATCGGCCCTAAATGAGGCGGTAACCTTCTTGATGGAAGAACTCAAGCAGGGTCCAGTTCCGGCCAAACAGATCAAGAAGAACGCGGCCGGTATGGACATCACCGCGATTACATTGAAACGGGCAAAAAAGGAAATTGGCATCGCTTCGCAGAAACAGCCCGACGGGTTATGGGTCTGGGAGCTACCGGAATCCCTGCGGGCTACCGCGACAGAAACGGACTCGGAAGATACTGCCCAAGACTGAAGGGGATCAAGGGGATCATGTTGATCCCCTTGCTATGGAAAAGACTCAAGGGGGTCACGGTAGTTCAAGGGGATCAAGTTTCACTTAACTGTATTCTTGATCCCCTTGATCCCCTCGGTGACGGTTTGGTTGGTCTCCCGAAGCAATTTGATATTCGGACACACTAAAACTTCAACCGGTTATTGAGACTGAAGTGGAGCAAAGAATTCAAGAAGGTCCCAACACAGTTAAGAGCATGTTGATCCCCTTGCCGTAAGGAATGATAAATGACGGTTTGTGTCCCGTTTCACCTGCCGAAGGGGGTCAAGGGGATCAAGGGGATCAAGAATACAGCTAAGAGCATGTTGATCCCCTTGCCATAAGGAATGACAAATGACGGTTTGTGTCCCGTTCCACACCACCCCGCCGACCGTTTGGCAGACATCCTTCGCCGGCGAGCGGATCGAGTATTCCGAGTGGTCCGACCAGCAGCTCGCCCCGTTTATCGCTCTTGACTGCGAGACCGATGCTACCGTGGACCTACGGACCTCGGTGCAACCGTTGGTGATCATTTCGGTAAGCGATGGGGCTTCTCACTACTTACTGAAACCGAACGCGTTCCCTCGCTTCCTGGCGATTCACCGGGACCGGTCGTTCGTGTTCTGGAACGTAGGCTTTGATCTACCCGTTCTTGCGCAAGCCGCCGGTCCGGTCATGTCCCGTTTCCTATTCGACGCGTTGGAGCAGAACCGCTGCTGGGACGCGATGCTGTTGGAAGGACTGCTACGACTGGCAGCCGATGACGCGGACCCGTTCCCCGAATCCTTGGATCGTGTCAGCCGACGACGCTTCGGCGTGGAGCTGGACAAAGGCGAAGGGAGTTGGCGCTGCCGGTACCACCAGCTGGCCGATCGACCGTTGGACCGCTGGCCGGCCGAGGCAAGAGACTACGCCATGCTGGACGCGGTTACCACGATGCGGATCTTTGCGCAGCAATGGCAGGAACTTGCGTCAATCCGCACTCAACACATCCATCCCCTGGCCGGCCCGCTGTCGATTTTCACGCAAACGCGTGCAGCGGTGGCACTCGCGGACATCAGCCGTCGGGGGATCGCCATTGATATGACCTGCCGGGACCGGTCCTACGCAGAACTGCGAGCGTCGATCGAGACGTTCGTGGCACGGCTGGAGCAGCTGATCGGCGGTGAACTGTTCAAGCGATCGAAGAAAACTGGAGAGATCTTGCGCACACCGAAGACCGGCATCCCTTCCAAGAATCAGGCAACGCTCATCGACGTCTTATCTCGTATTGCCGTTTCGCACGAACTGAATATTCCGACCACCGCCAACGGCCGCATGTCGACGTCGATCAAAACTGTATGGCGGCAGTTCGCAGACGTCGATCCGATCATCGAAACGTGGATCGGACTCGAGGAAGCGGTCAAATTGCAATCATTCTTTGCGAACATCACTGAGGATCGTGTTCACCCGTCGTACCGTGTCATGGTGCGCACGGGGCGTACCAGCTGTAAGGAGCCCAACATCCAGCAGCTACCGCGGTCTGGGCACGTACGCGATATGTTTATCCCGTCACCAGGACAGCTCTTCCTCGCCTGTGACTACAGCTATATCGAATTGGTAACGCTGGCAGCAGTCTGCGAACGCATGTACGGCTTTAGCAATCTGGGTCAGGCTATACGGCAAGGGTACGACCCCCACGAGTACACCGCATCCCAGTTGGCGGGAATACCGATCGACGTATTCCGAACGCTAAAGGGAACCGAAGACTACGCGAACTGGCGACAGCGAGCCAAGGCGGTGAACTTCGGTATCCCTGGCGGCCTGTCAGCGCAAACGCTCACCGCTTACGCCAGGCTGACGTACGGGGTTGACATGACGCTGGAAGAAGCGGAACACTTTCGTACCACACATATCACGCAAACGTACCCCGAGTTATCGCACTACTTGGCGGAGGATGGTTACGCGGTCCTGGCCGAGAACCTGCAAACTACCGTCGACATCGTCCGTACCCAGTTTCGCGACGATGCATCACTAGGATTCGCGAGACGAGTACTGCAGGGCTACACCGCCAGTCGCGATGGAAAACCGTACAACGCAACCGGAATGGCGCACGTGTGGTTAAACCTCCATAGAATCAACTGCAACCCGTCGATTGCGATCGCGGCCTACGCGGCCGGACCGGAGCTGTTCCGTAAGCTCTTTACGTCGAGCGTGGAAACATTGACCGGTCGAATCCGCGCCAACGTACGCTTCACAGCAGCACGGAACACACCGTTCCAGGGACTAGCTGCTGACGGCATGAAGGAAGCCCTCTACCGTTTGATGCGGGCCGGTTATCGTGTTGTGGCGTGCGTGCATGACGAAGTCATCGTCGAGCTACCTGAGCACGGGATAGACCATAAATCCGCAGCCGATGACGTTAGTCGCGTCATGCGTGAAGCGATGCGGGACGTTATCCAGTCCGACCTGCCGATCTCCTGCGAGTACGCCCTGATGCGACGCTGGCACAAGGGTGCGAAACCGGTCTTCGACGAGAACGGGAAGTTGCTGCCGTGGGAGCCGAAGGCATCTGTGTAGTCGTATCAACTACACAATTCGCCAGTGATCTTGAAGGTAACAGAATCTTACTTAGACGCGATCATGTCGATGTGTAGGTGACCACCGTTGTGGGGGAATCACACACATCTGGGCCGATAGCAAAGGTCCTACGAAGAGTAGGTAACTCGCCGCTCCCGAGTACTGGTGCCCATCGGGACAAACCGCCAACAGAGTCTGCATTGAGTTACGTTCGCGATTCTTCGATCAGGCAACGTTGGAGCAGCCTGTCGGAAGTGGCAGTCGCGACACTATGATGTACGACGGCAAGATTTCTGAGCCTCGTTGGCTACCACAGATTTACGATGTCACGGCTTGGTTTCAATCCGCGCCCGCTCGTGAGAGCGGGCGATTCGAAGCGCTCGCCGTATGTCCAATCGGCAATGTTTCAATCCGCGCCCGCTCGTGAGAGCGGGCGATGCTCATCGACGCTAATTCGCGCTATCTTGTGATTGTTTCAATCCGCGCCCGCTCGTGAGAGCGGGCGATAGAAAGCCGAGAATTCTATGGGGAGGAAGTAATGTTTCAATCCGCGCCCGCTCGTGAGAGCG
>JAQCER010000904.1 GCA_027618625.1 Verrucomicrobiota bacterium | reverse complement strand
TCGCCACCTCGCCGCCGGGCCTCCTCAGGACGACGAGGCGAAGTTCCGCGACTTCGACGCGGAGAACCTGCGCGACATGTGGAGTTATCATGCGGTGGCCGCGATCCTGCGGGGACATTCCCTGCTCGCCGTCCAGGCGGAAGTGGACGCCGCGCGTATCGGCGTCACCGGCATCAGTTGGGGCGGCTACCTTTCCTGCATCGCCGCCGGCATCGACCCCAGGTTCCGCGTCGCCATTCCCGTCTATGGCTGCGGATTCCTTCACGAGAACAGTTACTGGCTGGAGCCGCGCTTTGCCAAGATGCCGCCGGATCAACGGGAGCGCTGGGTGGCGGCGTTCGATCCCTCGCGCTATCTCGCGGGCGTGCGCAGCCCGATTCTCTTTGTCAACGGAACCAACGATTTCGCCTATCCGCTCGACAGCCATCGCAAGTCCCGTGAGATGGTGCCGGGGCCGGTGGACTTGAGCATCGGCGTGCGGCTGCCGCACGGGCACTCGGAAGGCTGGGCGCCGCGCGAGATCGGACTGTTCGCGGATGCCGCCTTGCTCGGCGCTCCGAGCCTGGCCCGGCTAAGCCCGCCCGTCCTGGAGGGAACGCGTCTCTCCGCCAATGTGAATAAGACGCTGCCGCTGGAGCGTGCGGAAGTGAACTTCACGCGCGATTCCGGCCCCTGGCAGGAGCGGCAATGGGAAACCCTTCCCGCACGGCTTGCGCCGGGCGAAGCCGACGCCGCGGCGTCAAGGGTCATTGCGGACCTGCCGGAAGCCTGGACCGCCGCCTTTCTCGCCGTGGTGGACTCGCGCGGAGCGACGACCAGTTCCCCTCACATCGAGAAGGAACCGTGAGAGCGGCGCGCATCTGATTTCGGATTGCAACTGCTCAAGACTGCCGACGATTCGGGTAGCCCGCGGGAAAGAATAAAGTGACGGACACTTGATTTCATCCAAGAGGTTTCGCTCACTGATGCAATCAGCATTTTGGGGTGCGCTGAAATCTGGCGTCGAAATGGAGTGGGGAGCGTATGGCCAAGGGGAAGTGGGAGGGGAGGGGAGTTCGCGGGCAAGATTGCAATGGATGATGTGGACGGTGGATTAAATTCTAACCCGAACGGATGCGGTCACGCAGGGCTAGAGAACATTGTCGGATCCAGTTCTCCTTTGCGTGGGAAGGAAGTTTGTGTGCCCATCGCGGTGACGCTGCGACTGGCTATGATGCACGCTTTTTCCATCGCGGATCGCAGGCCGAAGCCTGCCGCCATGAAATACGCGAGGCTGCCGATGAAACAATCCCCTGCACCTGTGGTATCCATGGCCTTCACCAGCGGTGCAGCGACATGAATTACCTCGTCGTCCCGGGTCACGGCTAGAGCGCCCTTGGCTCCGAGGGTGATCAGAACTGTCCGCGCGCCGCGAGCCTGCAGCGCGCGGGCCGCCCGCTCGGCCTCCGCGAGAGTTGAAACGGATAATCCCGTCAGCGTGGCGGCTTCGCTCTCGTTCGGTGCCAGAAGGTCGGTCAACTGCAGTAATTCATCGGACACAGGGCCGCTGGGCGCGGGGTTCAAGATGGTGAGCACCGATGCCGCAGTCTCCTTCGCAATCCGGAACGCCTCAAGATTGCACTCGGTGGGGATTTCCATCTGGCAGACCACGACTTGGGCCGACTGCAGGGAGACGGTGGCTCGCCGTATTTCCTGCGGAGTCAGCGCCTGGTTCGCGCCCGGCACGACGAGAATGCAGTTTTGTCCGGTGTTCTCGTCCACCCAAATCGGCGCAACACCGGAGGATAACCGGTCGTCGAAGTAGACAAATTCGGTGTGGATGCCTTCCGCAGTGTAATGCTGCGCCGTCTCTTTGCCGATCGCATCGTTGCCGAGCTTTACCACCATCGTGACGATTGCGCCCAAACGGGCGGCCATCACCGCCTGGTTGGAACCCTTGCCGCCGAAGCCAGTGACATAGCTGCTGCCCACGAGAGTTTCCCCAGGATTCGGCAGCCGGGCCGCCCGGGTGATCTGATCGTGCATGGAACTCCCGACCACGCAGACACGCGGATCCGGGTTCATGGGGTAGTCGCGAGTTGCGGAGGCTGCACCGCCTTGCCGCCGCTGATGACACTGAATTCCTCCGTGAAGATATGAATGCGGACGTCGCAGAAGGCATCGGCGTCCTGACCTGCGATGCCGGCGATCTCCGTGGAAAAGCAGCGCTCCATGGAGGCGACGTTGTCCCACCACAATTCGGCGGTGCCATCGTACAGCGGTTCGACACCGTCCCCATTCGGTTGATAATCGAGGGCGATGTTGATGCGGTATTCGCGACAGTCAGGCAGTTGGGAGGACAACTTGGTGTGATCAATCAACCAGCGTCGTTTGAACTCCTCCCGCGACATGCCGGATTTTCGTTTCAAGAGGGCGATGAGTTTTACCATAAGATCAAAATATGAGTGAGAGTGAGATGAGTGAGACCTCACCCTTTGTCAATCAGATCATCCAACAATTCGGCAAAGTAGAATAAAGTACCTGATACTTTTGATACTTTATTTGGCTATATCCGGGATTCGCAAACCACCAAACGCCTGGGAACACGGTATTCTAACGCTTTTAGGCTCA
>JAQCER010000903.1 GCA_027618625.1 Verrucomicrobiota bacterium | reverse complement strand
TTCCAGGGATGTTGGAGAGGATTCTGCTTCTGATGCTCGCGGAATTCTTAAGTCAGCTGTTCCAATCAGGAAGGATTCAACTGGTCACCGCCCGTCCGCTTGCAGTCGCGGAAACCGCTGCGATTGATCGGCTGAAACACGAAGAATGTTTGTGGAGGAGCGATTTCCCGGGGGAAGCGCCGCCGTTTTCTCTGGATGCCGGCTACTGGGCAGCTGCCATTTTTTACCGGCTCGCTCAATTTTTTTCAGCTCGGGATTTGCCGGCCGAGGCCATTCATCGCGACCTTTCTTCCCCTTGCCCAATGGATAGCGCAAGCTTGAGCGCGATTTACTCAGTTGATCTCACGTTCCGATACCTGCCGGACCTCTATCGATTGGCTGCCGCCCGGGCTTCGGCGGATCCATTGGTTGCAGAACTGCGGCACCTCGCGGATGCCTGGCCGCTCTCATCCGTCGGAATTCCTGCCGGTGAGGGCCGATCAGAAAATGTGCGCCATTTCCTTGGTTATCGTGAATTTGAGACTCTCTACGTCGACAGGATTCTCGAAGCCCGGGAGTTCAGACTGCTGACGGATCCACGTCTCCAAGCACTGGCCGAAACCACCTGCGGAGCCCATTTCGCTGAAATTCGGGAACTTTTGGCCCAGTTTCCGAGACTTTGAAATGGCGAACGTCGATGAAGATTACGATAAATTAACCGCGCCCATTCCGTCCCAGAAACGCCGGGCGCGCACGGAACACGAACTGCGAACGCGTGAACCCGGCAGGCCTGCTGGTTTCTTGAACCACGAATTTCACGAATGAGCACGAATAGCGAATAGATCAAAACAGGAAAACCCGCAGCGCAGCCGCTCCTCATTCGTGTTTATTCGTGCTATTCGTGGTCAAAAGTGATGACCCCGGCAGATTTCAATTTCAATGAAGTGCCATCCAAGCCGTCCTTTATTAGCGGACTGCGGAAGGATGTGCTGAATTCAACTCTCTCATTCGATCGTCATCATTCTGCCCGGGCAGGGAGAGGCCGATACCCCAAATACGATACGACGGCAGCGCGACCTTCTTTGTCCGGCACGTGCTCGGCGTCGAGCCTCGACACATTCCCTCGAATAGAATCGGGCGCTACTCGGCGATCCGGCGCAACATTTCCACTTTAAGTTGCCCTTGCGGCAACTGCCCCTTGAAAGCCCTGATCATCAGCTTTCCGAGTTGCTGCCCAGCCTTGTTGTCACGCATCTCTGTCAGGGACTCGGCGCGACCTTTGCGGGACTGCAGCCAGTCAAGCATGTGCAGCCCCCAACTCGGAATCCACCCGATCGGCCCCAGCAGCATCAACGCTGCGTGCGTCTGCATATGACGGATCGCCTCGCCACTTTGCCCATCCCTTATCAAGTCATGCCGAAACCCGGAAACGTCGAGTTCCCGCGAGTTTACTCCGTAATCGAGATGTGCTTTCACGGTGGCGATCAATAACGCCGCCGCCCGCAACCGCCGCTTCCAACCGGTGGCGGGCACCAGCTTGACCAATTCATCTACAAAGTGTTCGCAAGCATTCACCCGCCCACACTACGGATACACGTCGCTCGCGCCACTCGAAAACACCATTTCTTCCATTCTGCAACTCGGCAGAATTGCGGATCGAATTGGGCTGGACATTTGAATCGACTCGCTCCAATTTATCTACCGCTATGAAAAACATCCGCCTTGCGGCAACGGTGATCGCTCTTGGGTTCGCCGGTGTCACGACTCTGCGGGTAAGTGCCGATGAGGACTTGCCTGACCACAATTTGTCCGAGTGGCGCGTGGGAGACGTGCTGGTCGGAGAAAAGGTCGACCTGAAAAAGGCCGAGGGCAAAGTAGTTGCGATCGAATATTGGGGCACGAGGTGAGGCCCTTGTTTGGCTCAAATGCCCCATCTGGTTCAGATGGATCGTAGTTACGCTAAGAAAGGATTATTGTTAATCGGTGCCGAGTCTCAGGAGAGTCCGATCGCCGAGATTCAAAAAATCGTCGACGAAAATCGGGTAAAATTTCCGATCACCAATGGAGCTTCGGGTCCTATTGATGTGCCGGGGATTCCCCATATGTTTGTGTTCGACACAAAAGGCAAGCTGGTCTTCTCCGGGCATCCGGGAAATGAAGAGGCTGAGAAGGCGATCCGCAAGTCACTGAAGGTAGCGACAGGAACCGAGGGTGACACCGCATCCTCTGGGAAAAGCAGCTCGCTCGACGTATTCCAGCGCAAAGACCTCGTGGCCGAGCGTTCTTGGACCAACTCGGATGGACGGGCACTCGTTGCCTCACTGATCTCTCTCAGTGGCACCACAGGCACCTTCCGGCGCCCGGACGGACGCACCTTCGAATTCGACATCACCAAGCTGTCGGAAGATGATCAGAAAATGATCACTGCAGCACAGGAGGGCGAAGACAAATAGTCCACCGACCGATTCCTGCTATTCGGAATTCGCTTTTCCAAGCTCGCGAGCGCCGTTGGCCATGTGCCCCGGCGCTCGCCGCGTTTGGAGAGAAATGAATTCTGCTCGAGAGCATTTTCCGGTGAATTAGTTCTGGGAATCCATTCGTTTCTGCATAAACAGTGCTGCCCTATGACTGA
>JAQCER010000902.1 GCA_027618625.1 Verrucomicrobiota bacterium | reverse complement strand
GGTTTTCCAGATCGCGCGAATCATTGCTGGCGCCCTCTTCTTTCTGGTAACGGACATCGCCACCCAGCCAGGTCGTTTCGCGGCCCCAGTAGACGTCGTGATCCGGCTCCCAGGTATCGGCCCGGCCACCGGCGAAACCGAAGGTCTTGAAGCCCATCGTTTCCAGGGCAACATTGCCCGCGAGGATCATGAGGTCGGCCCAGGAAATTTTGCGACCGTACTTTTGCTTGATAGGCCAGAGCAGGCGACGCGCTTTGTCCAGGCTCACGTTGTCCGGCCAGCTGTTGAGCGGCGCGAATCGCTGCTGTCCACGACCGCCACCACCGCGGCCGTCACCGGTGCGATAGGTGCCCGCACTGTGCCAGGTCATGCGGATGAAAAGCGGCCCGTAGTTGCCAAAGTCCGCCGGCCACCATTCCTGCGAGTCGGTCATCAGCACCGCCAGATCCGCCTTCAAAGCAGCGAGATCGAGGCTCTTGAACTCTTCTGCGTAGTCGAAGTCCTCGCCCATGGGATCGGACTTGGCAGAATGCTGGTGCAGGAGTTCGACTTTCAACTGGTTCGGCCACCAGTCGCGGTTGGTCGTGCCACCGCCGGCGGCCTGATGAAACGGGCACTTGGATTCGGTTGTCATAGGTAGTTCTCGTTGATTGATTAAGTAGCGGGAAAGAGGTTTGATTGACGCGTCATGAAATACGCGCAAGACAGCGACTTGGACACGAGTAATAGCGCAAATTCGGCCCTCCGTCCATCCGAGCTTGCCCGTGGGTCAGAGGCCCAACCGCAAAGCGATCCTGAGCCGCTGAACATCGGTCGTTTTGGTTGCCAGGGCAGCGATCTTTTGCGATAGCCATCCGGTCAATGTGTGTGTCGATGCTTAAAAACCAAATGGTTAACGGCAATCGTCCCGCCGTCATCTCATTCCATTGGTTTCAGTAATTTCTGAAAAGTAAGGATTGATTTCCCGGTTCTGAGCGTTACCGTTGGGAGCAATGAGTGAGAAGCAGCAACGGATCATCATCCCTGGCGGGAGCGGATTTCTTGGGCGGACGTTGACGGAATGGTATGCATCGCGCGGCTGTCAGGTGACGATCCTCAGCCGGGACCCTGCCCCTGTTTCTACGCTCGCCAATACCAATGCCAACGTCAATGTCAACGTAATCGCTTGGGATGGCAAGAACCTGGGGGCGTGGGCGGATCATCTTGATGGGGCCGATGCAGTGATCAATCTGGCGGGGCGCTCGGTGAACTGTCGCTACCATGCGGCGAACCGTCGGCTGATGATGGACTCTCGCATTGACTCGACGCTGGTGCTTGGCAAGGCGATCGCTGCCTGTAGCAATCCACCTGAAGTCTGGCTCAACTCAAGCACGGCCACCATTTACCGCCATCGCTTTGATGCAGCGAACACGGAGCGCGACGGACTCTACGGTGCTGTAAGGGAGGCGAAGGATGCGTTCTCGCTGGAGGTGGCGCACGGCTGGGAAGACGCGTTTGCAAAAGCCTACATGGACAACGATCTGCAACGGACACGTGGCATCTTGTTACGCACCGCGATCGTGCTGGGCAATGAGCCCGGTGGCGGCTATGGGACGCTGCGCAATCTTGCCCGTGTGGGACTGGGAGGAACGATGGCAGGCGGGCACCAGTTCGTTTCCTGGATCCACGAACGCGATTTTTGCCGCGCTCTCGACTGGTTGATCTCCACTCCCAGTGCCAACGGAATCTACAACATCGCCGCGCCACATCCGCTCCCTAACAAAGCCATGATGGCAGCTCTGCGTGGAGCGGTCGGGGTTCCGGTGGGGCTGCCTGCCACGCGTTGGATGCTGGAAATTGGTGCCTTTTTTCTTCGCACCGAAACCGAGCTAATCTTTAAGAGCCGCCGCGTTGTCCCCGAGCGGCTGTTAGAGGAAGGATTCACGTTCGAGTTTGAAAAGCTGCCTGAGGCGCTGGCGGATCTGGAAAGCAGCTCACCGAAGGCCGAACGTGATCATCTGGTTGTGGATTGATTTCTCGGAATGCCGAGGGCAGGCAGGCTGTTCCCTTTCGATTCTCTCTCAGGGCTTTGTTCTCAGGGACTTTCAGCCGCTAAGGCGGCCAGAATCAATCGATACGATGTGCGTTATAGGGCCATTGCAACTCCTGGCGCAGCAATGCCCCAGACAATATTCTCACTTTAATTTAATTCTTAACTTTTAACAGTTGACGAACGAATGCTCCTGATTTAGGAGTAGTCCCAATTCGAGAGTGAATCCTGACTTACCCATTGAATTTTCCGGCATTGATACGGCGGTTCACGGGCCGATCCGGCTGGGCGTTTTGACGGCGCTACAGGCGGATGGGGCCTTGGACTTCACCACGCTCAGGCAGCGCCTGGGAGTGGCGGACGGGGCACTTGGCACCCATCTGCAGAAGTTGGAAGCGATTGGGTATGTCAGCTGCACAAAGCAATTCGTCGGCCGACGACCAAAGTCTACCTACGGAATTGCCGAGGCCGGGAGGGTGGCATTGTTCAACTATCTGGATCAGATGCAGCGCCTTATCGATTCGCTCAATCGCAACCCTAACAACCAACCTAACCTGGAGGAACCCAGGAACCATGGAGACCA
>JAQCER010000901.1 GCA_027618625.1 Verrucomicrobiota bacterium | reverse complement strand
ACTGCACGATCTGGGTTTTGAGATCGGCAACCACACCCAGCATCATGAGAATGTAGCCCGGGTTACCCACGAGCAGCTCACCGCATCGCTGAAACACATCGACCAGCGGTGCATCGAACATGGAATCCCGCAGCCCACGACGTTTTGTTATCCGGGCTTCCAGCACAGTCTCGGGGCAGTGCGAACGCTGGAAGGACTGCAATTCCAGTTTGCGCGGCGGGGCGTCGGACCCGAATTTCCCGACGGCGGTGAAGGCGGCCGCGGGCCGGCCTACGACCCGCAAAGCGACCATCCGCTGTTGATTCCGACGACGGGCTATGCTGGGCCGAAGTGGGACTTTGACGATCTGAAATGGGCCGTCGCCCAGGCGCGGGATGGCAGAATCTGCGTGCTGAATTTTCACGGGGTTCCGGCAGTGGAACATCCCTGGGTCAGCACGAGCCAGGGCGACTTTGACAGGTACATGCAGTATCTCAAGGATGAAAAGTGCACAGTGATCGCGATGCGGGATCTTGCAAATTACGTCGATCCGGCCCAGCGTCCCCAGGATCCTTACGCTCCAATCTATCGCCGCCTGGAAGCGCCTCGCGATTTGGTCGCCAACCCGGTCGCCAACCCGCTCGGCTTGAATCTGAATGAGCATTCCCTGGGATGGCAACTTCCCCCGGCCGTTGGAAAACAAACGGCGTTCCATGTCCTCGTGGCGAGCGATCGTCAGAAGCTCGACGCCAACGTCGGCGATCTGTGGGACAGCGGATGGCGGCATTCAACGCAAAATGCGGATGTGCTGTATCGCGGGACCGCTATGCCCGCGGGAGCAGAAGTCTGGTGGAAGGTCAGGATCCGCACAGACATCAGCGCCTCCGGCGTGTTCAGCGAAGCATCATCCATTAAAGTAGCGGCCCTCCCGCGGCCCCCCGCTCCGCCCAAGCGCAACGCCAGCGCCGAAGGTGGAGAGCCGAATTACATCGAGGGGAAGATCGGCAAGGCGATTGAGTTTGGCCCGCAGGCTCCGATCATCCGCATTCCCGCGTATCCCGAGTTGCGCCCGCTCGATTGAACCACGGTCTGCGCGTGGATCAAGCCGACTGTAGAGTCGAACGGCAAGCAAACGGTTTTCCGCATCGAGGACGGAGATGACCGCCGTTTCATGGCAATCGGCGGGGCCAACAACATCTGGGGCTTGTGGTTCGGGCTGGGAATCGGCGGCAAATACACTGAAATTTCCTCCGCCTATGCTCCCGCCAAACTCGTCGATGGCCAGTGGCATCATGTGGCGGGCACCTTCGATGGAAAGCTGCTGCGGCTATATATTGACGGAAAAAAGGTCAGCGAGCGGGAGCAGCCCGGGAAACTTGCTCCGGGTCGGCCGACCGTCGGGTCCATTGGCGCCTACAACGGGCGCAATGAGCCATTCCACGGGGGCATCGACGACATGCGTGTTTACAGCGGTGCCTTGACCGAGGAGCAAGTCGCCCAGCTTGCTGCCGCCAAGGCGGAACCGGTGCCAGAAGAGATCGTTGGCCATTGGAAACTGGACGGCAATCTTCACAACGAAGCCGATAACAAAGTCGCACTCGCGCCGGATCCCTCACAGCACCGGATCGTCTTTCTGGGCAACACGCTGATTTACGGCATGGAAAAATACGGTTTCCTCGAAACGGCCCTGACTGCACGCTGGCCGCATCATCACCTCACGTTCCGTAACCTCGGCTGGCCGGCGGATGACGTGTTTGGCACGGCCCGCTCGGAGTTTGGCTCCGACCAAAACACTCGCTCGTGGAAGCCACCCGGCGCACAGCAGGGGTTCGGCTACGCGGTCATGATGGATCAGGTCGCCGACGCTCGTCCAACGACCTTGATCGTTGGTTACGGCAGCGAAGCGGGGTTTGCTGAAGGCGAATCAGGTTTCAAAGAGTTTCAGGAAGGTTACGAGGTGCTGTTGGGAACTCTCGAAAAGAGTGGGGCCAAACTCATTCTGCTCGCGCCGCCGCGGCACGAGGCGTTCGGCCCGCCGATGCCTGATCCCGCGGAGCAGAATCGTCGGCTGCAGCGCGCCTCCACGTGGATCGGCGAAATCGCGAAGAAGCGCGGCCACCGCTTCGTCGAACTTTTCGACTCTCTCGTGGCCCGCACCCAAGACGAGCGCCTCACGGAAAATGGCGTTCATCTCAATCGGCTCGGTTATCAGCGGATGGCGGAAACAGTGCTCCGTCAACTCGGCATCCAGGAGGACGGGCCGAGTGTCGTCGTTGCGGAGAGCGGCCAGGTTCTCCAGTCCAGCGGATCCCGGGTGAGCGAGGGTGGGCAGACGAAGCGCGGCGTCCATTTCGACCTCACGACCGATACGCTTCCCACCTCAGCCTGGACTGCTCCAGGGCGCATTGCCGCCACGGGCGATACGGCATTGAAGATCGACGGGGAAGTCCGCCTTGAGGACGGGGCCGAGCAATGGAGCAAGGGCGTTTCCATCACGACCGGCCCGGATCTCGACCAGGCCGAGGAATTGCGCCAGTTGATCGTCAAGAAGAACGAACTCTACCGCTGGCGGCTCCGCCCGCTCAACAAGACGTACATCTTTCTTTTCCGCCGCCACGAAATGGGGCACCTGGCCT
>JAQCER010000900.1 GCA_027618625.1 Verrucomicrobiota bacterium | reverse complement strand
ACGCCGGGAGCTGAACTTCGGTTCTTGGGAAGAGCAATTGAGAGCAGTCGACGCCAGTGTGGTCGTCGCCCAGTTCGGGCAAATGGAACTCTACGGTGGTGAGTCACGGCTCGGCGAATTCGTCGCTGCCTATCATCGGCTGCTGGATCGCTTCGCGACAAAGACGAAACGTGTGGTGCTGATTCCACCCGTGCCCTGTAACGACAGAAACAGTGAAACTTATGCGAGAGCTGTCGAGGAAATCGCTGAACTGCGGGGCGCAGTATTCTGCGATCTTTACGACGACCTAATTCTACGTTCCCAAAAGGAGAGCGCTCCATGGATGGCCGACGATGGCATCCACCTGAACCCCTTTGGCTGCACTGCAGTGGCCTTTTACGTCAGTCGCGATCTCTGTGGTGATGATAACCAATCACTACCAGGATTTTTACCGAGCCAGCAACGCTTTCCCACCTTCCCTGCTCTGCGCGAATCCATTGTAGAAAAGAACCGCCTCTGGTTCGATTGCTGGCGGCCGATGAACTGGGCATTCGCATACGGTGACCGCACCACCCAGTTGTTCGGGCAGCCGGTGGAAAATCAGCCCTACCTCACAGAAGAACTGGCACAATACAAGGCATTGATCGATCAGGAGGAGGCGCGCATCTTCACTCTGGCGAAAGGGGAACCAGCACCCGATCGCAGCTTCGTCGTGAAACTTCCCGAGCCTGATCCGAAGGAAAACCCTGCTGACGCGCTGGCAGCAATGAGCATCGCCGATGGCTACGCGGTCAATCTGTTCGCTGGGGAGGCCAATGGCATTGTCAATCCAATCCAATTCGCCTGGGACGAGCGCGGACGCATGTTCGTCGCCTGCTCGCCAACGTATCCGCACATCATTCCAGGCGCCAAGCCAGCGGATTACATCCTCATCTGTCACGATACCGACGGCGATGGCGTGGCTGACACGTTCAAACGTTTTGCCGAAGGCCTGTTCATGGTGCAGGGGCTCGAACCGGGCGGTGGTGGCCTGTATGTCTGCGCGGGCACGGAGCTTCTTCACCTCAGCGACACAAACGGCGACGACGCTGCCGACACACAAAAGGTGGTTCTGTCAGGATTCGGCACTGGTGATGCCCATCAGCTGATCAATTCCATCTGCCACGGTCCCGAAGGAGATCTGTGGTTCACCCAGGGCCTGCACATCATCTCGTTCGTCGAGACACCGCGCGGCATTTCAAAGTTGGAAAAGTCTGGCGTCTGGAGGTTTAATCCGCGTACGTGGCAGCTCGATGGATTCTTCAATGGGGCGAAAGCCGGGCACAACTGCTGGGGCGTCGCCTTTGACGACTACAACCAGCCATTTCACAAAAGCGGCGACCGCCCGCACGGCTATTGGATGCTGCCGGGCATGATGAAGCTCGACGATCCCGAGGAGTATCATCCGACGGGCGCCTTGTTCGATGCTCCGGCAAAGACCAACGCGCTCGACTTCATCGGCACCCGCCATTTGCCTGGTGACATCCAAGGTTGCGCCGTGCTCGGCGGCTTCATGGGCAACACTGTCGACCTCTACCGCGTGCTCGACGATGGCGCAGGCTTCAAATCCGAGCGCCTTCCAGAGCTGGTCAAATCAAGTGACGCCGCCTTCCGCCCCGTCGATGTCGGCGTCGGACCGGACGGTGCCGTCTACGTCTGCGATTTTCACAACCGCCTCATCGGCCACTACCAGACCTCCTACCGCGACCCCGGTCGCGACCACAGCCATGGCAGGATCTGGAGAATCTCCGCGAAGGGCGGAGTAAAGGTAGAGCAGCCGAATCTGGCGGCGATGACCGTGGAGCAGTTACTTGATCAGCTAAAGTCGCCCGAGCGCTGGGCCCGTTATCAGGCGAAACGGTTGTTGTTCGATAAGCTAGCCGATCTGAGCGACCCTGGGACAGCCACGAAGATCGGAAGACTCGCAGACGAGATGATCCAGCAGGATCAGTTGTCAGATCGGCAACGTTGTGATTTCGCTGGCATTTTGCACGCAGCCCACGACGGAAGCCGTAGCACTGCCCAGCGAATGGGATCATCCGATTCCCACCAACTACGCGCCCTTGCGGCGCGTTACGCTTCATCGTGGCAGTCTCCAAATAAGCCGCTTCTCCCACGGCTCGCCGTTGATCGCCATCCTCGCGTGCGCCTTGAAGCGCTCGTCGCCGCCGTAAATCACTCTGATTTCAGCAGCGCCTTTCCCATTTTCCTCGAAGTCGCCAGCCAGCCGCGCGACCGCTTCCTTGACTACGCCCTGACCAATGCCGCACGGGTCCTGCGACCGTACTGGCAACCGCTCGCAGCCCGGGGCGAACTCAATGTCGGACCGGAGATCCTGACATTCCTCCAAAACACAGCGGGCAAACACGAAGAAAAGCCTTCAGGCCAGATCGTTTTTGACAACCGCTGCCTCAACTGCCACCAGCCCGACGGCGAAGGCCTACCAGGAATCTATCCACCCATAGCAAAAAGCGATTGGGTCACAGGAGATACCAACCGCTTGATCGAGATCATCATCCGAGGAGCCCAGGGCCCGATCACCGTGAACGGCCACCTCTTCAACAACATCATGCCCCCGTCGGGCCTCGCCGATCAAAAAATCGCCGACGTCC
>JAQCER010000899.1 GCA_027618625.1 Verrucomicrobiota bacterium | reverse complement strand
CCACTCCAAGCAGATCCACTTGGCTCTCGCCGAGTTCGCGATCGACGAAGACGGAATTTTCCCGGCCGCAGAGAACGACTCAAACACCGCGTTCCGTCAGCTGTTCGACCGTAAGTTCCAGGATGAGCGAATCTTCTTCGTTCCCGGTTGCGCCTATCACAAGTCGCTTCCTGCTGGACAGACCAAGCCGGACAACGACGTCGGGCAGGCTCCAGAATATGCTCAAGGCCTTGAGAAAGGTGAGAACCATTGGGCTTACTGCGGTGGCCTCAACAACGGATCGAAGGGTAACCTTCCGATCATCGCTGACGGATTCACCTCGTCACCGGGAGTCTACTCAGAAAACACAAATGAACTTGGTGGGGTCTGGGAAGGTGAGGCAGCCATTGTTGTCCGCGCGGACGGCAGTGCCAAGATGGAGAAGCCAGACGATGACCTGAAAGTCTATGAGAAGAAGAGCGGCCAAAAAGTGGACATCTTCGGAGTAGACTACGGAACTGACCCAAGTTCCGTATTCAATCCTCTCTAATCTACTAACGTTAAACCGGACCAGCCCGGGTTGCAGAAACGCAACCCGGGCTTTTTTGTGTTGATGAAAGTTCCTCAGATCAGGCTGAAAGAGTGGGGCGTGGGAAAGGCATGCGCGGTATCCGTGGGCTACTTCCGGCCGTCGAGAGTGAGCAGATAAGCAAGCATGTCGCGGAGGTCCTTTTTGGTGAGGATACCGGTCATGACGGGCATGGCGGAAACTGCGGGAGTGCGGCTCTCGATGTTGCTTTTGGCGATTTCTTCAGTTTCGCCAGTCGGAGTTTTCATGGACAGGGTGATGTCGCTTTCCTTCAATGGCGAGCCAACGATGGTGGTGCCGTCCTTTAGGGTGATGGCGGCGATGCCGTAGCCGGGAACCACGATTGCATTTGGTTCCAGAATGGAGTGCAGAATTTCCTCTGGCCGGCGCAGGCGGGCGATGTTTCCAAGCGGCGGGCCGGCGTCACCTCCTCCGCGATTGCCCTGGTGGCACTTCATACAGATGCCCTGATTCTCAAAAACATTCTGCCCCTGCACTGGATCCCCCCTTCGCGGAGGAAGTCAAAAGCATTGCGGTTCTCGGCCGCGAGAAACTCGTCGACCGCTTTCACCTGAGCCTGGACGTTCACATCTTCCCGCTGAGAGGCTGCCTCATAGAGGTCTAGGTGGACGGTGCGGAACAAAGTGCCGTCGAGAATCCTGCCCAGCTCTGAGACTAACATTGCAGCAGACTCAGCGGTGTTGTCCGCGGCAAGAATGCTGTAAGCGGCGCGCTTGGATACGTCTGCATCTTGAACGAGCAACATGCCCACAGGTTCTATGATCTCGCCGGAATAGCGGGCGACCCAGATTTGTGCCGCCTCGGCCGCCATCTCCGGCTCGTAGCCATCGATGATGGTCTTCAGCAGTTGCTTGTCGGCAAAATCTTTATCAGAGAATAACTGCTCCATCGCAGTGCGGCGCACATCCAGAGGTTGACGCCCATCGCGGATGCGGGCTTGCAACAAACCGCTGTCGAGCTTGATGCCATAGACACCAATCGCCCGGGTCGCTGCTGCAACGACGTCCCCCGTCGAATTTTCGAAGATGCTCACCAGCAAAGATTCCACCTGAGGGCGGATGGCGGCTTTGTCCCGCTCTTTCAGTGGCCGGTAGTAACCCAGTGTTGGATCGACCGTGGGCGGGGTCGGGAAGAGTTCGACCGCACGAAGGGCAAGCACCCGGTATTCGGTAGGCAGCTTGCTGTTGGCACCGAAGCGAACGAGTCGACCGGCGCTTTCAGGAGTGCCTACGCGGAAGTTCACATTGATGATGCGGCGGAACATGATCTCCTCGGGAAGGGAACCGCTGAAGTCTCCAGCAAAGGCCTCGGTATGTTCGGCGGAAATCGGAAGTGCATCGGGGATCTCCAGATCGTTGATTGCGCGAATCGCTTCGTTTACCAGAGTGGGGTCGGCATCTTCGAGGAACAGAGTGATGCGTGGATCCAGCTTTTTGCGTAGCGACAGCAGGACCCCCAGGCGCTCGGAGCGGGACAATGCAGCAATTTCCGCTGCATCGATTTTCAGCGGCAAAAGACTGAGGGCAAAGGATGCCGCGTGACGCTCGAATGCATCCTTATCGGCATTCACCTTCAGCATGTTGAGCAATGCGGGAATCGCTGCGGTGTCGCCAAGCTTGCCCGCAGCGATCGCCGCAAAGGTGCGAACTCGTGGAGACTTGTCGGCGATCAGATCGCGAATGTCTTCGATCGCGTTGCTGCTGCCGATGTTACCCAGTGTGCGGGTCGCCTGGGCACGCAGTTCATCATTGCTGTCGTGCAGAAATGGCAGCAGCTCCGTGCCAGCCTTGAGTTGCCCAAGCCCCCAGATCGCGTGCATTTGAGCGAACAAATTTCCGGAAAAGCGGGCCGCTTCCTTCAGTGCGGCGATGCTTTTCTCGCCACGACCAGCGAGCGTGTACTGGGCCCGCAGGCGCACGCGCATATCAGGGTGCTTGAGCAATTCTGCCAGACGTTTATCGTCCAATTTTTCGAAACCGCTGGCGAAGAGTTCGACTGTTTCCCTCACCTCGGGACGCTTGATGCCTTCGAAATCATACATCG
>JAQCER010000898.1 GCA_027618625.1 Verrucomicrobiota bacterium | reverse complement strand
CATGATCATGGCCGGGCTGGAATTCACCGGCGAAGTGCCGTTCCGCAATGTGTTTTTCACCAGCATCATTCGCGATCTGAAGGGCCGCAAAATGTCCAAGAGCCTCGGCAATTCCCCCGATCCGCTCGACATCATGGCCCGGTACGGAGCCGACGCGCTACGCTTTGCCGTGATGAAAGTTGCACCACTCGGTGGCGACATCCGATTTATCATTGCCAACGAAGGAGGCGTAGAAGTTTACCCACAGGTCGAGGAAGGACGGAACTTCGCCAACAAGTTGTGGAACGCCGCCCGTTATCGGCAGATGCAGAGCGATACCGTCAGCAGGCGCGCCTCCCTCCCCCACGAAGAACTCTCCATCTTTGCCATCGATATTCTTGCAAGGTTGGACCAGTTGCAGATGAACCTAGAAGCCGCCTATGCAGGCTACAAGTTTAACGATGTCGCGCAGCTGCTTTACGAGTTCTTTTGGAGCAACTATTGCGACCTCTATCTGGAGGCGATCAAGAACGACTTCAAGCCAGAAGCAGATCCCCGCACCAAGGAGGTGACGCTGCAGGTAATGGACACAGTGCTTTGGCGACTGCTCATATTCCTGCATCCCTACATGCCTCACATCACGGAAGAGCTGTGGTCGACCCTCGGATTTGGTGCACAAGGCACCTTCCTCATGCATGTCCAGCTCCCTACGGAACCAGCACTCGGCGGCATGGATGCGGCAGCCATTGCTGGTGCCCAGAATAAAGTAGCAGCCGTCTATGAGGCTGCAAGCCGCGCTCGCAATCTCAAGGCGGAATACAATCTGGCAGCGAACAGAAACGTCCGCTTTGTCATCGTTCCATCTGCCCCGTGGGTAACAAAGGTCGCAGGAACGTTTGCCCTGCTCGCTGGAGCTGGAAGCGTCACCGTTGATGCCGACTATACCGCCCCATCTGGCACGCCTGCCACGGTGACTGATCCTGGGGTCGTTCACATGCCACTGGAAGGTTTGATCGATGTCGAAGCAGAAACCAATCGGCTGAACAAGGAATTGGAGAAGGTGGAACAAGAGATGGACAAAACGACCCGAATGCTGTCGAACGAGAAATTCATCGCCAACGCCAAGCCGGAGATCATCGGGGAACACAAGAAACGCCTTTCAGACTTCCGCACCCGAAAAGCCCAACTGACGTCGATGCTTGAGAATCTTCATTGAATCCCGCCGGGGAGTGATGTAGATATTGCCTTCGCCCTCTGACAATCAGAGAGCAAGAGAGCAAAACCATTCCTCCAAAGAGACTTATGCCAGGATTAGGCCTTATCAAAGGGATAACCGACAACGCAGCCGAGCTGCTTGAGGCAGCAGGCGTAGAAAAGCCACTGGACCTCGCAGTTCAGGATGCTGCTGTCCTCTATCCTCACCTGCAGACGGCCAGCCGTGCAATGAAGCGGCCGGATTTGCTCCCCGAGCGCTCGGAAATCGATCAATGGATCACTGCAGCGAGAGAACTCGTTGAAACGATCAGTCCTGGCGCGCTGAGGGGCAAAGCCACGGCCGGTGAAGTGCCGCGTTACAAGTCAGATGTGGGGGCATCGGCAAGGATCGGGCGTTCCAGCGATGCAGCCGCACCGGCGAAGCGTCACCTGCAGGAGCCTCCACACGTAGAAAGCGGTGACGAGGTGGAACTTGTTGCGACGGTGCTAGTCGATGATGGTGATCATGATCTGGACGCGATCCCCGCAGTTGCACTGGACGACTACGATTTTGATCTTGATGGCGCGACCATTGCTGCAGCCGCCGCTGGAGCCCTGGCTCCAGGCAAGACAGCGCTTCCAACGACACGCGACGTCAAACAGCATGCTGATACGCTGGCCCACCTTGAGAAACTGCGGGCGCGGCACGAAGTCGACATGGGCTTTGGATCCCCGCAAGTCAAGGATGCTGACGACATCTGGAAAGAAGTCGATAAGAGTGCCTTCGCCACGTTTAACGACTATCAGGAAGGAAAGATCTCTGTCGCGCCCCTGTCGAGGAAAGAAGGTGCCAAGAATGATGCCGCCCGACTGGTGCAGCGCGTGCTTCCGAAGCAGGAAGAAGAACAGTCGGTCTCCCGCCTTGTGCGCCGCGGCATCAATTATCCGTACCCAGTGATGGCGTATTGCGCGTCATTGTTCGTGCTCTTTTTCCGGTTCTACATGATCGTTTTGGTCATCGGGCTCCCCATTTCCTTGATTCAACTGGGCGACACATTTAACCAGTATTGGATCGCAACGGCGATCGCAATCGGAGTCTTTCTGCTTCTTGGAATCATCAACCTCGTCATCATCAGCAAAGTTCGCTGCCGGGTTTGCAGTTGTCCGATGTTCCTCTCCCAAAGGTGTTTCAAAAACAAGAAAGCCCACCTGATCAATGGACTTGGCTACGTCGCCAGCCTTGCGCTGCATATGGTAGTCTTCCAGTGGATCCGCTGCATGTATTGTGGCACTGCGATCAGGGTGCGCGGTGCAGCCAAGACAACCCGCATGGATGTCCTCGACGCCAAAGCTCTGGACGTTCACGACGACGATGACGATGATCCGATCAAGGCATTCTAGCCTGGATTATTCATGAGCGATCTACTGCGACTTGCAAAAGACTCCATTTGCTGCGTTGCGCGC
>JAQCER010000897.1 GCA_027618625.1 Verrucomicrobiota bacterium | reverse complement strand
TGGAGCGGATGGGCGGCTCAAAATTTCTTCGACACAGGCAAGGTCGATGCCCTCTACCCTTCCCGTGCGGATCTTCGATTGCTGCGCGCATCGCACTGGATGATATATCTGCTGATCGCCGGGGTGCTGGGACTGGGTGGCTGGACTGTTTACTCCTTTTTCACTGCCCGGAATCATCCTTCCTGGCATTTGACGCCCGAACAGGTCGCGGCCACGGAGGCGCAGAATGCCAAACTTCTCGCTGAAAGTAAACGGATCGAAACGACCGAGAGTCTGCTGCAGCCGCGATCGCAGGGATGGTCGGCGCTGGAACCGATGCTGCAACTGTTTCCTGAAGGAGACGACGCACGCCTGGAGAGCTTCGACTACAAGATCACGCCCGAGGGTTCCCTCACAGGCGGCCAGGCCACAAATACAAATGCCAAAGTAGGAATGGTCCGCCAGTGGCAGTTCAAAGGGCTGGGAAAACCGCAGACGATGCAACTGCTGACGGCACTCAACAGCCAGCTTGGATTGACCACCTTTTTTGAAAAACTGGCCTCCACCACGGGAGACACCAGCTTTCAGCCGGGGCCGACACGGCAGATGGATTTGACCGTCACCGAGTCTCGCAACCCAAAGTTCAATGCCGACAGTTCCCCGGGCGATCTGGCGCGTGACCCGGCCAGCGCCTATCCCTATGTGTTTGAGGCGACGTTGTCGCAGACCCTGACCGAGAAGGATCCCCTCGCCCTACCCGTCGCGAAGCCGCTTTGAGCTCAGAGAGCCGATGACCGCTTATACCAAACCCATTCTTCGCTTTGGCTTGATCACTCCGCTGGTGTTCAACGTGCTGCTTTTGGGTGCGGTCGCCTTCGGCTACAACAAGCTATCCGGAATCCGCAGCGAGAAAATGGCTCGATATGACGAGCAGACGCTCCGTCTCAGAATCGTGAACCAACTGGAGGCGCAACTGGCACCGAAACGCCCGCAATTTGAGGATCAAGTGCGCCTGTTGAAAGCCGATCAGCGGCAGCTGTTCACCCGCATTCTCGATGAGATGCAGAAAAAGTACGAAGTGATCGAACTGGATCGAAGCAGTCTGGTGGTTCCTGCGGGTCGGGGCGCGCTCGGGGTGCAGGCCAAGTGTGAACTGCTGCGGCTGCAGAGTACGTTTCGCGGCGGCATCGGCCCGATGCAGGAAACGCTGCTGCAACTGGACGCGCTGATGCCCCAGGCCGTCGTCGAAGAAATGAAAATGACAAGACGCCCGGACCCAAACCGCAATCGATTCGACCATCTTGAACTCGATGTCACCCACACCTGCTGGAAGGCCGAGGAGGGAACGAAATGAGAGCGCAAGCAATCAGCCGGGGATTGGCAATGCCATCGACCCTTCGCGGCACTCTTTTGTTCCGACTGCATCCCGGTAGGCCAGCGTCTCCCGACGCTGACCCGCAGCCTGGGAGCCGCCTCGGGAGAGGCTGGCTTGCTGTCCTGTCGCCGCTTGTGCTGGCAGTGGTCGTGATGGTGGCAATCGTGCCGATGGCACCTGGGGTGGCTCAGGATCCTTCTGATCGATCGGCAGGAGAGCCAACCCAGGCGCCACTGTTCTTCGGCAAAGACACCGCGACGTGGCTTCCTGATGCGAAGAGCCTGCCCACAGCAGCAGACGTAGAAGGAACGGCGCAGAAGCTCAGCTCCAGGGCCCGCAATGTCGATCCGTTTGGGGTGCCCACCTTTCCCACCGAAGAGGAGGATCCGGGTGTAGAAGACTCCAGCCGACCGACTCCCAAGGTGACCTTGAATCAGGCTCTGGGCACTCTCAAGATCAATGGCGTCAATCTGGTGACCAAGGCATTCCTCATTGGCGGGCGGAATATTTTTGAAGGCGACGTGATCGAACTCGCCTTCCGCGACGAGTTGTTCAAAGCGCTCGTCGTTACGGTGGGTGCCACGGAGATCATGTTCCGTGACCTCACGCGCGATGAAGCCGGGGTGATTCCCCACTCGATGGTTCGACAGCTGCAGCTCGAACCGCTGCAACCGGCGGACGCCACTTTGAAATCACGGATGTCACCCATGGAACCCTTTTCCCCTGTAAAAAAATGAGATTGCGTATCACAACCGTGCTGTTGGCGGCGGCATTGATCACTCATCCCGTATCCGTTGCTGGCCAGGACGACTCCATTGATGACCCACTGGCGAATCCGATCTCTGCTGCCGGCGACGGCTACTGGTTGGACACCGCGCCGCTCAACGACGTTTTTCAATACCTGGCGCGGGAGGCGCGGCTGCAGTATTTCTTCAACAACCAGCTGTCCGTCCCGGAATTCAACCTCACTGGGCATCTGCGCACGGGAGGAGATCCTCTGGGGCAGATGGAGGACATCGCCGTCGCTTACGGGCTCAACATCTACCAGCAGGGATCGACGGTGTATGCGATGAACGAGCAGCAGCTGTCGACGCTGCCGGTCGAGCTCATGAGCTACCGACTCAAGTATCTGCGCAGTTCCCGTCCTTCCCGCGAGACCAAAAGCGGTGCCGGAGCAGAGTCGGAGATGGGCGAATTCGAGAAACTGAAGACGATTATCTCGCCAATGCTCACCAAAGGTGCGGTAGCGATCGCGTTCGAAGCCAAAACCAATCCCCTGCTGGTG
>JAQCER010000896.1 GCA_027618625.1 Verrucomicrobiota bacterium | reverse complement strand
GGTTGGCAGCGACAAAGGACTGGGCTTTTCAAGTTCGCGAGAGGCCGGGTGTTCCCAAGCTCAGTGAGGAAGCCCGGGATTGGTCGAGTCATCCGATCGATGCTTTCATCTGGAAGCAGCTCGACAGGGCGGGGCTTCGCCCGAGCGCGACGAATGCGCATGAAGCTTCGTGCGCTCAACGGGAAGCATCCGAAGCACGGCGAGGCGCTGAAGTTCCGCTGGCGTTGAGACCGCGGCGAGCCGGGAGCGCGTCTCACACGAAGCGCGTCATCGTTCGGAACGACGTGCACCTGCTCCCTTCGCCGTACCTGCGACGCCATCAGAATTTCGCTCGACAAATCCAGTCGACAAGCTGCGCCTCTTCTCAGGCGGCATCTCGCAGTCGAACTGCTATCTGGTTGAAAACACCCTTTCCCGTGCTCTTACCACTAGACAATCACATCCGCCTGAGGAGCCCTCAGCGCGGCTCCCGCAATCGCCGCTCATAACCGACTGGCGCACGGGGAGTTACGTGGAGGCGAGGGGAGTCGAAGCCCCTGGCCTCATAAGATTAGACCAGCTGACGTTCGGGTCATGAGTAGGGCGATCTGTCACTTCTTAAATAGCGACCCAAGACCGGCGCTGATCCGCTCCTTGTCAGAGTAGACTTGGGATGTGATTTTATTGGCGCTATTGCACGTGACGCTGCGTGGACAGCGGCGACGTGACCTGCCAGCCTGCAATACCTACAGGGTGCTCAACGTTCTTCCAATTCGAAAGCAGTGGCCAAATGGTGGCCAATAGGGTGTCCAAAAAATCGGTAATTTTTATGAAATTTGTCCGATTCATGCCGATTTTTCGCGTTAGACGACGAGAGTGCGGTCGAGCAAGCTGCCGTTCTCTTCAATGATGCCGTGCAGGCCCTTGAGAAATTCGGCGAGCAGGTCGGCTTCCCGTTTGTCCACCTTGGCTAGCATTTCGAGCGAGCCTTTGTTCCCTCCGTGGTGCTGAATGCCATGGTAGGTGTCATTCACGCCCACTTCCTGCCATTGGTAGGAGTCGACCTCCACCCCGGACATCAGCGTGATGACGCGAGTGGCGTCGGTACGCAGAGCAAGGAGCATCAAGTCGTACATGACCTTGAGGAATTCCGAGCGGTTCTTGAATTCGAACGATTTCAGGTTTGGGTTGCTCGAGCCACTGCTGATTCCGGTCGAGCTGCCGTTCCACATCGCGCACGGAATCGAGGTCCAGATTGAGAATGCCGAGCGCATGGCTAAGATTCTTCGGCGCCCATGACTTGAATGTTGAATTGGCACAGAAGGCGCTCAAGCCCACGGGCGAGTGGAACGAGTACGAAATTGTGCTCATCGGGACGAAGATCGAGGTTCGCATCTAACGCGTACGGAAGGTCTTGCTCGTGATCAAGCTGAGGAAGAGATCGCGAAAGCCCGCTTCACTCCCTTCTGCCAGGTTGGCCTCGACGAGGTGCTTGATCTCGTCCCGCTCGGCGTAGGTGGGATGTCGGCCCATGGCGTAGGTTAGAAGCCTCTCGGAAATGCAGGCTCCAAAGTGATCGATGTTCTCGAGCACGTAGTTTCGCAGGTCATCGATGTCTTCAAAGTGATGACCTCCGGGGAACTGTCCTTTCGCATCCACCGGCGCGCCGTCCTTCTTCACGGGCTCGCCTTTCTCGTTCTTCGTCCACACCGGGTAGTGGGTGCGCCAGCGTCCGACGGGATCGAAATTCTCGAGGACGAAGCCGATGGGATCGATCTTGCGATGACAGGAAGCGCACTTGCTGTCCCTGGTGTGGGCCGCCATCAATTCGCGCACGGTCCTTGTGCCACGGGTGTCGGGCTCGATCGCCGGAATTCCGGGTGGCGGTGGTGGCGGTGGATCACCGAGGATGTTCTCCAGCACCCAAACGCCACGCACGACCGGCTGGGTTTCGGTCCCATTGGAGGTGACGGTGAGCATGCCGGCCTGGGTGAGGAGCCCGCCGAAGCGAGCGCCCTCGGGAATCTCGATACGGGCGATGCCCCAGTTGGGAATCTTGACGTTCTGTCCGTAGATCTCGTTGAGGAGTCGCTCGTTGCCCCAGGTAAAGTCGGGCTTGATAAAGGTATCGAGGGTTCGGTTCGTCTGGAGAATCTCCTTAAAGGAGTGGACTGCTTCCGCGACCATGCCCTTGCGATGCCCCGGCTGCCATCCGATCAGTCGCGGGTCGGGGGTGAGCCCTTCGAGCCGACGCAGTTTCAGCCACTGGCCCATGAAGTCCGCGATGAACTGGTCGACTTGTCCGGAGTCGATCAGACGATTTGCCTCCGCCTTCAGTCCCTCGTTCGTGGAAAGTTTGCCTGCGGCGGTGGCGGTCGCCAATGGATCATCGGGTGGGGTCCCGGTCAGAAAGTAGGACAAGCGCGCGGCGAGATCCCAGTCGTCCAGCCTTCCCGGATGATGGCTACGGTAGAGGAAGCGGGGGGAAAGGAGGACCGTGCGGATCGCCAGATGAAGGCTCTCTTCGAGGCTGTGTCCGGATTTCATATGGTCAAGCACGATGTCGCCGTACTTCCCGATGTCCTCCTCGCTAGCGGGACGACGGAAGTCTCTCTGTCTCTCTGTGTCTCGGATGGGACGAACTTTCTCTTCGGGCTTCGCT
>JAQCER010000895.1 GCA_027618625.1 Verrucomicrobiota bacterium | reverse complement strand
CGGACTCGGTGCATCGGAAAAATCTCCACCGCAGATTTCGATCCGGTGGCCAGACGGGACGGTGACCGATTTGAGTCCGGAGCAGGGCGATATCTGGCTAGACCCTAAACCTGGCAGCAAGTAGAATCTGTGAACTAACCAACCCGAGGACGCACCATGAGAACCACCACCACCTTTGCCCTTATTCTAACCGCCGGCCTCGCGCTGGCGACGCCCGCCGGAGCGGCCATCGTCTCCTACTGGAGTTTCGACTCCGACGCTTCGGATGCCACCGGCGCGCACGATGGCACGCTGGTCGGCGGTGCGGCCATCTCGACCGGAGGATTGGGTTTCGGTGGTGGCGAGGCACTCACCTTGGCGGTGGATGGAGACTACGTCGATCTCGCCAGCCCGACGACTTTCGACTTCAACTCTGATTTCACCTGGCATGCGCGGATCAAGACTGCCGATGGTTCCGGCGCGATCTTTTCGCGCAACCCGGATGCGACTGCGTGGAACCAGGGATCGAAGGCGCTGTTCGTGCGCGGCAACAACGTCACGTGGGACACCGGCTGGGTGGGCGCGCCGGGCACCGGGACCGCAGTCAATGATGATGTTTGGCACACCGTGATCGCCACCTACGATTCGACCACCGATCTGCTAAACATCTTTGTTGATCCGATAGCGGGGGCGACCACCGGCCAGTATAGCGGCACCCACGACGTCAACCGCTTCGATGAACACACGCTCGAACACAACTTAGGATTCGCCGAGACCAGCTTCACTATCGGGCGTGCAGATTTCAGTGGAGGTCTCGCCAACCTGGACACGCTGACCGGGCTCATCGATGACGCTGCCGTCTTCGACACCGCGTTGGCCGGGGCGGAACTCGATCAGCTCATCACTCAGGGGCCGGGCTCGTTCTTGGAGGTCGATGGTGATCCCTCCCTGCTGGCACCGGTCGCGGTGCTACTCGATGACACCGGTCTTCCTGCTGGTGCCGTCTCTCGATCGGTTGGAATCTCGAATTCTGGTGCGGCCGAGATGCTCACCATTTCCGGCGTCACCTTCTCTGGTCCCGATGCTGCCCAGTTCACCGCGCCGTCATTCCCGGCGACGCTCGACCCAGGCGAGGACGGCTCGATCGGATTCACCTTTACCCCGATTCCCGATACGCCCAGGTCTTACTCGGCCACCATGGCGATCGCCAGCAATGCGGAAGGGGTGCCGACCACATCGGTCACGCTGCAGATCGATGCCGTGAACGACCCCCGCCTGGAGGCACCCGCGAGCGTGACCATCCCGGCGATCAGTTTGCCCGGTACGCCGTCAACGATCGGCATGATCCCGATTTCCAACTCGGGCATCGACGAGACGCTGGACATCAGCGGGGTCAGCTTCGGTGGGGACGATCCGGGGCTGTTTTCGAATCCTGTGTTTCCGGCGACCCTCGCCCCGGGAGCGGCCGGAGCGATCGATTTCGACTTCACCCCGACCGGGCCGGGCACGTTCAGTGCCATCGCCCAGATCGCGAGCGATTCCCAGGGTTCTGCGGTGACCGAGGTGCTGCTTCAAATCACCGTTGCCCAGGTCTCGGATCTGCCGGGTGGGCTAATTGCCTACTGGCCATTCGACCAAGACGCCCGCGACGTTACCGGCAACCACGACGGAATCCTGGTCGGAACCGCCGCGATCACGACCGGGGCTCTCGGCTTTTCCGGCGAGGCTCTCCAGTTGACAGCTGAGGGCGACTATGTCGATGTCTCCGCAGCCAACGTGTTGGACTTCAACTCTGATTTCACCTGGCACGCGCGGATCAAGACCGCCGACAACTCCGGGGCGATCTTCTCGCGCAACCCGGATGGCACCGCCTGGAACCAGGGCTCGAAGGCACTCTTCGTGCGCGGCAGCAACGTCGATTGGGACACCGGCTGGGTAGGCAACCCGAAGACCAACGTCGCGGTCGACGACGATGCCTGGCACACCGTGATCGCCACCTACGATGCGACGACGGACCTGCTGAATATCTTCGTCGACCCGGCGGCAGGGGCCACGGCCGGCCAGTTCAGCGCCGCCCACGACGTCAACCGCTTCGATGAGCATACCCTCGTCCACAACGGCGGCATTGCCGACACCAGCTTCACCATTGGTCGCGCCGATTTCAGCGGTGGCCTCGCCAGCCTGGACACCCTGACCGGGCTCATCGATGATGCCGCCTTGTTCGACAGGGCGCTGAGCGGAGATGATCTCGACCAGCTGATCACGTCCGGGCCAGCCTCGTTCTTCGAGGATCCGGACACCCTGCGGTTCATCTCAATCTCCTACGATCTCGCTAGCCAGGTGGCTACGTTCAGCTGGGTCTCCCTGCCGGAACACCGTTACTTTGTCGAAAGCTCCTCCGACCTGAAAAATTGGATTGAGCTCGACGATAGCTACCCCTCTGAAGGGGAGTCCACTTCGTTCATGGAGAGCGATGTCCTCCCTGGTGTGGGGCGGCGCTACTACCGTGTGACGGATCTGGGACGGTAGCGGAGTTTGGAATGACCGGCGATGGTGGGCTCCTTCAAGCCTAATGTTGGCCTCGGAGCGCAAGAATTCCCGCCTCAGCGGCAAAATCGCCGACGTCACTCCTGTAGGGACGTGAGAAAGATCGAACAGGCCCC
>JAQCER010000894.1 GCA_027618625.1 Verrucomicrobiota bacterium | reverse complement strand
ACTTTGGCCGCTCCATCACGCAACTCTTTCCGCACACCTGCCTCGCGCCAGATTCCGTCGCGATGTTCACCCATCCACTGTGGCCAGTCGTCCGCGAGCGCGCAGCTCACACTCGCCAAAAGAACCCATGCAAAGAATGTGAATCTCTTCATGTCCCCAGCTTCCCGCGAAGCAAGCCAATGTCAATCTTCTCGGAGAAGTCAGAGCGCCCGACCGGAACGTTGGCCTCTGGATGGAAACGATTTCCGCAATGGGGTGCCGCGCTCCCGATATTGCACGCTCGGTTACCTACTTGCCGGCATGCACACGCCCCAGGCCAAATTCGTTGCTGACCTTCACAACTTTGCCCTCGTCCATGTGGACTTCGATGAACTTGGACGAGCCGAAGGGTTTGCCGTGCTCATCTTTTAAAGTGGCGACTTTCTCGCGCGTCTTCACATCGAAAACATCCGGCGTGTGCGAGTAGCCATACGTTCCATCCAGCGAGAAACACACCCAGCCGTGGCCGCCCATGCTCAGGTCAAGGTGACCGGTTTGCACGGGCGGTGAGACGGTCATGTCGAAAGTGTAGAGGCGCTTGTCTTCCTGGTCAGAGATCCAGAGCTGGGTTTCATCGGGTGTCATCCCTGCGCCGTGGGTGCGATGCTCGATTTTCTCTTTTGTGTCTGGATTGATCGCGAAGACTCGGTGCAGCACTTTGCCTTCCTTCAAATCGACGACGTCCACGCCCACATGCTTGCCCAGGCAGACGTAAGCCTTGCTGTTGTCGCTGGTGACGGTGAAAGGGAACACACCGCTTTCGCCAACGGGCGCGATGGTTTGCAACGCTTTGCCAGTGCTGGCGTCAAACTGGGTGAGCGTTATCGTTGTCCCCAGGTAGACGAATTTGCCATCCAGGCTGGCGATGCTGTTGTGCGCTCCACTGTTGACTGGAATTGTATCAAGCAGGTTGCCATCCTTTGGATCAATCACGATCATGCCGCTGTCGTCCGCAAGATACCACCAGCCGCTCGGCGCGTAGATGCGTTTGCCATCCGGGGTGATGCACGAACGGTCGCAGCCGCGATCATATTGCTTGTCCCAGACGACCTTCTCCTTTTCCAGATCAAAACAACCCAACCGCCGGTTCGTCGTTGAATAGTAAAGGCTCTTCGTCTCCGTGCATCCCGTGAATCCGCGCAGCCCTTCCATGAAAATCGGAATGTCGATACGCCGCACGAATTTGTGATCGTTGTCGATATCGAAAATAACAATCCCGGTGCCCGACTTGCCTTCGACCTGCGCTCCATCAGGAGTTGAACAATAGAGGTAACGCCGGACTTCAGCATGGGCGCTGGGGGCGAATGAATGTGCGGAAAGGGCGCACAGGGCGAGCAGGAGGATGGGGAGTGTTTTCATTTTGCGTGTATCAGCCGTATCAGTTCGTGGGGATCGTGGCGATGATGAATATCAGCAAGAAGGTTGATACTTGTTGATACTACGCGATCACCCCGATCGAGCTGTCCTGCGGCGGCAACATTTCGCTAAGGACCGCTGGGCACGTTTAAACGAGAAAGGGAAGGGGCGGGAATGGTGCAGCGTGGGAGATTTTCGGGATCTCCTGCGGCGGATCAGGCCGGTGTGCCGAAAATCTCTGCACTTTCGCAGTGATCGGAAGAATTGAGGCGCTTCCTCATGAATCGCAAGCGTAGAGATGTGTGTCCGCGTTGTCAATCTCAACGCGGATGAGCGGATGAGCAGGATCTGTGGTGGCGTTGCTCGGTTCCGGTGAGCTCAGTCGTCGTAGAAGAATTCAGGGAATTCGTCTTGAGCCGGAGGATCGGAATCGCGAGAGAGGTGCCGAATCTGCAGGGCGTCGAGTCGCGGAATCAATCGTCGCCCTGACCAAGGTCCTCGTCCTCGTGCCGCTCTTCCTGAAACTCGCGGGCACGCGCTGGAAGGCGGGGGTGACGCTGAAAACCGCGAACCTTCAGTTCCGCCAGTATTTCAGCCGGTAAAAGTGTTCGGTGGCGGGAGGCTTGTCATTGACGGACAATTCCTCGCCGTTGCCGATGATCGGGGCTTGAAGCGGGTTCCAGCTGCCCGTGTTCAGGGAATCGCTGGACTCGATCTGATAGCTCTCCCCGGTTGCACTCTGCCAGGAGAGGGTGGCGGTGCCGTCGGCGGCGGAGATCGCGAGGGCGGGGTCGGGGAGGAAGATGCGGGTGAAGATGTAGTCGGCGACCCGCCGGCCCTGCTCGATGCCCGCCGTCTTGTCGAACGACCAGTGGATGCCGAGGTAGATCCGGCTCTGGCCATTCTCTTCCTCGGCCTCCGAGAGCCGGTTGAAGGTTCGTGGGACCAGGGGCCGTACGTTGCCGAGATTGTCGCGCGTCACGCCGTTGTATTCGTCGGAAACGAACGTGAAGGCGATGTCGTCGGTGCCGTAGAAATCGCGGAGCGACTCGAAGAGCGCGGCCCCGAAGCCGGCGTGACCGGACGGATAGGCCGGAAAGGGAGGAGTGAAACTCGGGCCCGTCTGGTTGCTTGCGGGGGCACCGAGCGGAGAGAACTGGGGATCGCCGACCGTCGCGGCATTCCCATCGCCGGCCCAGGGCTTACGCATTAAAACAGCTAGAAAACATGGAAAATAGACAGCTGCATTA
>JAQCER010000893.1 GCA_027618625.1 Verrucomicrobiota bacterium | reverse complement strand
CACCCGTTCCCAGTCGTGGCCCGGTGCCGAAAGCCTGGCCTCGAGATCCAGATTCGCGCCGCGTTGCCCCACACCGGTCAGACTTCCCGCAATCACTAGCTTGCCACTCTCGCGAGAATCCCGCTGAATAACTTGAAAGTCGAGCGGACTGGTGAGTTCCAGCCTTCCCTGGGCGAAGGCATTGACGCCTGCAATCAGGAAGACAATTAGAATGGCGAGTCGGGGTGCGGTCATGGGCTTGATGAGGCGGTCGGATGGATACACCTCTTTCTTCTTCATTCCTTATACTTTATTCTTTATTCGACCGAGTCTGCTACAGTGGAATCCAGCCCGCGTTTGGCAGCCCGCTGATGGCTACAGATTCCGCGTTTGGTCATTGCGAGGCAGAACTCCACGAGCCTCTTCGAGTGTTCGCCCCAGGCCCGTTCTCTGCGCGCCATGTCGACGCCGAGCCTCACGTTCCGATTGGCAACAAAAAGAAGGTGGTAGAGATGCTTCACTTCCTGGCGCTCGGCCAGCGTAAATCCCGCCCGGCGCATGCCTACGGAATTGATGCCCGCAAGTTGGTTGAAACCGATCGCTGTCGTGAAATGCGGAATGTCTTTGCTGAACCTGCCGTTCCCCTGAACCATGCAGTGATCTCCGATGCGCAGGAATTGGTGAAAAACCGATGCCCCACCGAGATAGGTATGATTTCCAAGGTCGACGTGCCCGGCAAGCAACACGGAATTCGCGATCACATTGTCATCGCCCACGGTGGCGTCATGACCGATGTGGCTTGCAGCCATCAGAAAATTCCTGTCGCCCAGGCGGGTAGAGCCTGCGTCGACGGTCGCCCGATGAATGGTGGCGTGCTCGCGAATGATGTTTTCGGCACCGATCTCGACAAACGTTCGCATTCTGCGATCAAAGGTCAGCGACTGGGGATCACCTCCAATGATGGCCCCGCGACCGATCTGCGATGCACGACCAATGCGTGTTCCGGGCAGAATCTGTGCATGCGCTTCAACATGGCAGTCGTCGCCAATGAGGACATCGCGCTCGACGATCACATAAGCATCAATGTTTACGCCAACGCCAATTTCTGCCTCTGGCGACACGATGGCTGTGGGATGAATGATAGTGCCTGACATTGCAATAAACGTAAATCACATTAGCCCCATCTCTCGGAAACTGAAGTAGGGTTCCCTGTCCTGATCTTCGTCACCGGTCGGACTACCGACGATGACGTGATCGAGAAACTTAATCTGCAGAATATTTGCCGCTTCGGCGATCCGGCGGGTCAAATCGCGATCCGCGCGACTGGGAGATGGATCTCCTGAAGGGTGGTTGTGCGCCAATATGAATCCGTAGGCGGAGTGAGCCACGCAGCTGTGCATGATCTCGCGCGGGTGCGCGATGCATTCGTTCAAGCTTCCGAGAGAAACCTCTTCGATTCGGATCAAGTGGTGCCGCGTGTTGAGCAGCAGCACGCGCAGGGATTCCTTGGAAAGCAGACGCATCTCCGGCCCCAGCAGTTCGTACACTGCTTCTGGAGAATCCACCTTTTGCTCCGCAAATTTTTCCCGTGCGAGGCGTCGACCAAGTTCGAACGTTGCACTCAAGTTCACGGCCTTGGCAAACCCGATGCCCTTTACTTTGCGCAGTTCCGTCAGCGATCTCCGCGACAATCCGGTGAGCGAACCAACGTCACGCAGGAGATCCCTGCCAACGTCGATCGCGCTCTTACCTAACGTTCCCGTGCCGAGAAAGATGGCCAGCAGCTCAGCGTCGGTGAGAGCCTGCGGCCCGCGCGCAGCCATCTTCTCCCTTGGGCGCTCGTCCTCAGGAAGGTCATGAATGCGCGGTGAGTCACTGGCACTCAGCCCCTGACCCTGACCCACAGGCGGCCGCTCATTCGCGGGGCTGGCGGATTCGGGCGGTTCGCTTTCCGGCGACTGGTAAGAATCAGGGGGCATCATCGTCTTGCGTCCTGCACCGCTCCGGCGCAGCTGGCTAAGACTTGCATTTCAGAAGCAGGTCTTCCAGATAAAACGAAACCTGCTCCAGCGCGTTCGAATATGGATTCCCTCCGCAGGCGACACGCAATTCCTCACGGGCTTCCGCCAGCATCGAACAGCCAGTGTTGATCGCATCTTCGATCGCCCCTTCGTAGTCGGCGATTCCAGCCAGCACGCTCACGTCGATCGGTTCCTGCTGGATCAGCAGTCGGTTCAATTTTTCCCGCTGTCCTTGCGTAGCCCGCGCGATGAGATTGAGAATGGGAAGAGTCAATTTTCCTTTGATCAGGTCAGTCCCCAGTGTTTTGCCAACGACTCTCTCGTCCCCCACCAGATCGATGCAGTCGTCATAGATCTGGTAGGCCGTGCCGAGAACTTCTCCATAGCGCTTCATACTCTCCTGCACGGCTTCGCTTTGCCCATTGAGCATGGCGGCGACTTCGAGAGCGACAGCAAAGAGCGCCGCCGTTTTCATGCGGATGATCTCGAAATAATCTTCGACAGACATCTTCATGTCAAACTGGCGCTGGGTCTGCAGGATCTCACCTGTGCATACTTCGTTCGCTGCGCGGGCAATCTTGCGAGCGATGGTCACTTCATCGAAATCTGTCGCCAGTTCAAGCGCGTGAGCAAAGAGACAATCGCCCAGCA
>JAQCER010000892.1 GCA_027618625.1 Verrucomicrobiota bacterium | reverse complement strand
GTAGCGGTCGATAGCGCAGCTATGAAGATGAGAGTGGCAAGGGATGTCATGGCAGAAACCACTGAACCACGGTAACTGACGTCATGACAATCCTCATCTGGGAAATCCAAAAACGGAGAGCTATCAGAGCAATCAGGCGGTGCGCATCCACGCCGCCAGACACTGGTGATGGTGCCCGGCTGCGCTAACGATTGCCTCTGACGCCATACCGCTAGCGAGGTATTCACAGGCGAGCGCGGCGTTCAATGCGACACCTGCACCCATGCAATTGCCCAGCAGGAGCCCCAATTCCACACGCGGCCCCGACCAGTCCGCCCATGCTCCCACCTCTGCCGCATCTGCTCTGACATGGCCAGAGGTGCTCAGCGCCAGGGCGGCGTCCGTAGAAATTTTGTCAGGCAGTTGCGCGCGCGCCTGTTGGGTCGCGAGATGCTTCTCCCCATGATTCAGCCACAGGGCAGGTTCGGTCACGGCTTCCAGGACGATGGCATTCTCAGACGATTCTCCCAGCTCCAGATAGAGCGCGCCGGCCCCCTCCCCTGCAACTCCATGCGAGTCGAACAATTGCATCGCCTCCCAACTGACCCAGTCGAGTTCTTCCGACCCGACTACCAGACATCCATCCACTTCGCCGGCTCGAAGCCAGTCTTCAGCAATGCGGAGCGCCGCAAGAAATTCTGCGCTGTCCCCTACCAGTGTGTAGTTGGCGGCGTGACTGCCAAAGATTGCTGACAAGTGGCTCGATGTCGCATTGAACACCGTCTCTGGAAAAAGGATCGGGCTGGCGGTCGCCGGTTCCTCCAGCACCTCCTGATAAAAGCGGTTCGAATACTGCACAGCACCGCACATCGTTGCGAACACGATCCCCAGCCGCAACCCACCAGCCTTCGCGCGCTCGGATCGCTCGTCACCCATCGCCTCGATGCAGGCAGCAGCTGCAAATTTCACCTGTGGACTTGCCCTCCGGAGACGTGGATGGCGCAGCCGTTCGCCCGCATCCGGAGGAGGGACAGGACGAACAAGCACAGATCGTGCCGCACCTTCGCGCTGCCTCACTTCCGGCTCAACCATTGCCCGAGATTGCACGGCATCCAAGAGTGAAGCCACTCCCCATCCGGCCGGGCTTACTGCTCCCCAGCCTGCAATCGTAATAGGTGTAAGTGGTGCCTTCGGGATCATTCCGTTGACTCTTTGAATGCGACTGTTCGATTTTTCTTCGACTCTTCTTCGTGAATCTCCCGCAGGTGCTCGGTAATCAATCCCGTCCATCCAGTCTGGTGGCTGGCGCCAAGCCCCTTACCATTGTCGCCATGAAAGTATTCGTGGAACAGCACTAGATCCCGCCAGTTTTCGTCTTTGGCAAACCGCTCATCACCGCCATTGCACGGACGGTGCCCATCTTCATCCGGCATGAAGAGAGCCAGCAATCGACGTCGAATCTCCATTGCTGCGTCACCAAGCGTGACCTCAGGGCCACCGTTGCTAGGGCACTGAGTGGTAAAGCGTGCGCCGTAAAAATGGTGATAACTCTCCAGCGCCTTAATGAGGAGATGATTCAGCGGGAACCACACCGGCCCGCGCCAGTTCGAATTGCCTCCAAACATATGGGCCTTCGCTTCACCGGGCACGTACTCCAGGACGTAGTTGTGTTCCTTGGTCTCAAAAACAAACGGCGTGTCCTTGTGAAATTTCGACAATGATCGAATTCCGTGTGGGGACAAAAATTCGTCTTCATCGAGCATGTAGCGCAGCACACGCTTGAGGCGCTGACGGGGAATAGTGGAAATAAGCCAGCGCGTCGGCAAGTCGGCAACGTCCGGGGCGATATGGCGGGACAACCCGCGCTGGTTTTTCAGGAACCAGTTAAAACGTTTGGCGAACCCAGGCAATGCCTCCAGCGTCTCCTGATCAATAATGAATACAGCGGCCAGCGGGATAAGCCCCACCAGTGAACGTGTCTTGATCGGCACTACCGAATCTCTAAGCAGGATCTGATCATAGTAGAATCCATCTTTGTCATTCCAAAGGCCGGTGCCGCCATGCGTATTGATCGCATCCACGATCTGCACAAAGTGCTCAAGAAACTTCGACGCCATGTCTTCGTAGGCGACTCGATTGTTCGGGCCGCTCTGTTTTGCCAGTTCCAGCGCCATCCGCAGCATGTTCGAGCAGAAAAACGCCATCCATCCAGTGCCATCCGCCTGTTGCAGCTCACCACCCGTCGGCAACTCCCAGTGCGACCGGTCGAAGATGCTGATGTTGTCGAGACCAAGGAAGCCGCCCGAAAAAATGTTCTTCCCGTTGGCATCCTTCCGGTTGACCCACCATGTGAAGTTGAGCAGCAATTTCTGGAACGCGCTGGCAAGGAACCCAACGTCCCGATTCCCGCGCTTCGCTTGAATCCGGTAGACGCGCCACGCCGCCCAGGCATGCACGGGCGGATTCACATCGCCAAACGCAAACTCATAGGCAGGCAGTTGCCCGTTGGGGTGCATGTACCATTCGCGCAGGAACAACAGAATTTGTCGTCGGGCAAACTTTGGATCGAACCTCGCGAAGGGAACGACCTGAAAAGCAAGATCCCAGGCTGCGAACCAGGGATACTCCCATTTGTCAGGCATCGATATGATGTCTCGGCTATAAACGTGGCC
>JAQCER010000891.1 GCA_027618625.1 Verrucomicrobiota bacterium | reverse complement strand
GGCTATGGCGCAGGATCGCGCTGGAGGCGGGCAAAAGAAAGGCTTGTACGAGGCCAGTGGGCTAACAATCGAGTTCTATGGGTTCGAACAAGACTCCGTAAGCTATGTTCATGCTGATGTGCGCGGTTCTGGGAATCCGATGCCCATAATTCGACAGCTCTGTCAGTCAGCAAACTGGAAAGTGATCGATGACGGAACATCTCAGGAAATAGATCTCACCGACGATGTCGCACAGGGATGGCAGGAGTTTTGTGGCTGGCGCGATAGCAAATGAGAAGGACAAGCTTGAAGGCACTTCTTCACAGGGCTTACGCCTGAAATGAGTAGTGGATACGGTAAATTCATCTCTTTCCCAAAATCGATGATATGAAGCTGAGCGATTTGTTTGCTCAAATTACTGACTGGCAAGTTTGCGAGGCGGCTTACTGTGTTTTGAGTCAGAATGGAATGAGCGTTCCAGAGGATATTAGATTATTGGTGATAGCTTCTTGGGGTAGTAGTCTTGCACGAAGCTCTTGAAGTCGTTGCCGCTGAATTGCGCGCCGCGATCGGAGATGATGCGCGGACAGATGGCCTCTGGATGGGCTTCTCGGGCTCGTTGGATGACGATTTCGGCATCGCGTTGCTCCATTTTTCCGCGCAAATCCCAGGCGAGGACGGCGCGTGAGTAACCATCGACCACGGACATGAAGTCATGAAGTAGTAGAAGACGCCGCCGATTTTGAAGTAGGAAAAATCGACATGCCAGTGCTGATGGGGAACGCTGGGTTGGTCGAATCCTTTGCCTTTGCGACTCTCTTTGCCTTCCTGTGTCTGGAGCATGCTGTGGCGTTTGAGGACACGGTAGACGCTTGATGGCGAGGCGTAGACGACGTCGGCATCGGTCATCATCCAGGTCAGCCGACGGTAGCCGTGCCCGGGGTTTTCCACGCAATAGTGCACGATGGCAGCGATCTCTGCGGGCAACAGCCAGTGGCTTCTGGGGATCACTCGGGTGGGGACCGATGCGGTGTCTGATCCGACTTGCAGCCGCTTGCGCCAGCGCAGGAATTTCCCGTAGGGCAGGCCGATCAGGGTGGCGAGGGTTTTGGCCGTGAGCTGCGTTTGCGACGCCCAGTAGCCGACGCAATCGACGATTTCGCGGCGTTTTGCGGTGCCGATGTGGGCTTTCACGAGTTCTCCCCAGTCTTTTTTTTAATCTTGAGGTATTCCGCCATCAACTCGGCGATGACTTCGTCCTTCTCGCGCACTTTGGCTTCGAGCTGGGCGATCCTGGCCGCACCCGTTTCGGCGGATTTGGGGCCGCGCTGCTGCCGATCAAAGACGCGTTCAGCGTTGGTAAAGAGCACGTTCTGCCAATTGTAAATTGTAAAATTGGCTGGGCTGGATGTGCGCATCCTCACAGACAACGGAAATGGGCTGCTTTTCGATGAAATGCCGCTTGAGCGCCTTCGCCTTCTCGACTGCGGCGAAGCGTCGGCGCTGGGAGTGCTTATCGTGATCACTGTTCTCGGTTCTCTGACTGTCGGGCTGGTTTATTTTCGCCATCATTCTGGGATGTTGTGGAGCCCAGTCTCTCCCTTAAACTCCTCACCCAAAACTATCATTTCATCTGAAGCGCAACAATCCGACGGGAAATCTACCAGGACTTTCGAACTACGCTTTATATTATCGCGCTCATTTTCGCAGCAGCATAAAGTAAATATAACTATAGCGTTGAACAATACTGGCAAACACTTTTTAGTCATATTCAGGATCATTTCCAATTTGGTTACGATGGATCACCAGAGCATGTCCCATCCCTTGTGGTAGTATATAATAGATCTCAATTTTCATGGAGCGTAGCCCCAGTTGCTATCCTTGCCTTTTCACATGTATCGTGACGAGAAGATGTAACAGATCCACGCGTCACCAGCCAAGCTTCCCCGTGAAGTCTTCTTTGGAATGGTGCCATAAACATTGCTCACCGGGCATCAGCGTCGTGACGGACTCCAATCGCCCCACCGGGCCCGTGGCGGGAGCGATTCTCGCATCACTTTGCCTCTTCTGGCTTCCTCACCTCAAGGTAGGTGTCGCCGAGACCTTTGCCATTCGCTGGATCGATCGTCTCGACTTGCATTTGCTTTAAAATCCACACTCCACCGACTTTTTGAACCTTCGTTACGAGGAATTTCTTGATCGGATTCTCCGTCGGCGTCCATCCGAATCCCTCCATCTTGATCAGCGCACCACTGGCCTGATGCACCCAAATCAACACCGATTGATAAGGGCCGGTGCGATTCGGATTCACGACCCGTAATTTCCAGCACTTTTTGAGTCCGACCCGCTCTTCCTTAAGCACTACAGGTTTCGGCCAGTAAAGAAAGCGCATCGACAAATCTTCGTAGGTTACATCGGTTCCACGGATAGGCTTGCCATAGTCACCGGTCGGAATGGCACCGTTGTCCTCTCTCGTCTGCTTGTTGAGAATGGAGTCTTTCTCGTTCATCTGAAGTTGAATGATCTCGTCTGGATCACGAAACTTGAAATAGATCGAGCCCTTCCGCATGCTGATACCCAGAGGAGTGAATGCCTCCCCCTTGCGCAAACGGGCACTCAGATCGTCATTTTGAAGCGCCTGACTCAGACGCACCAGCTCAAGGATTTGCTCTCCCG
>JAQCER010000007.1 GCA_027618625.1 Verrucomicrobiota bacterium | reverse complement strand
AACCGGGAAACTGGAGAGTTCTTGCGACCCGACGGGCTGCGTGATGTTCGTTGCACTGCTCCGAGGCCTGAAATTCCTGAAGGCCTTGGCTCTGCTCTTGAGGCCCGTCAGGCCACCCATCCGACCCATCCCCAAATCGAAGCTCAACCAGATCGCCGCATGAGAATCCTGAACGTTGCACTGTTCGCAATTTTGACCGTGGCACCGCTTGTTGCTGCCCCGGTTGACTATGCCAAAGAAATCGCCCCAATCTTCCGCAGCTACTGTGCGGGCTGCCACAATGGCGTTGACTACGAAGGCGATTTCTCGCTGGAGACGTTCGCTGAACTTCGGAAGGGTGGCGAAGATGGAGATCCGATCAAGTCGGGAGACGACGTTGAACCACTCCTGATTCGCCTTGTCGAGCATCGCTCGAAGCCGCACATGCCCCCCAAGGATGAGCCGCAGCTTCCGGCCGAGGAACTCGCGACGCTGAAACGTTGGATCGCAGAAGGTGCCCGCGGTCCGGAAACCGATAGGTCGATTTTGCAGGAACTTGTGGTGCCAGCCCGAGCCCCCGCCTCCTCAGATCCCGTGCGGCCCGTGACGGCTGTTTCCATCGATCGTGATTACGGCGTTTTTTCTGGGGAAATCGAAAAGAAACTCGGATTGGTCGCGGTTGCTTCTGGAGACGTGGTGGAGATTCGCGAAAACGTCGCAGCATTCGCTGAGGGTAAGCCCATTGCTGATTCGACAGCCAAAAAAGCGGTTTATCGTCGGTATGATGGTATGCCGGGAAAAGTGAATGCACTGCACTTCAATGCACAGGGAACGCAATTCGTCGTAGCCACTGGTGTCACTGGGCTTCGTGGTGTTGCTATTTTGTGGGACATCCAGTCTGGCGAGAAAATCAGGGAGTTTGGCGGGCATCGCGATGTCCTCTATGACGCGGAAATTTCACCCGACGGACAGCTACTGGCGACGGCTGGATATGATCGCGTCATTAAAATCTGGCGGATGGAGGATGGCGAATTGCTGAATACCATCGACGTCCACAAGGGTGCAATCTTTGATCTTGCCTGGCATCCATCGGGCAAAGTCGTAGCGGCTGCGAGCGCAGACGAGACAGTAAAGCTCTGGCGTGTCAGCGATGGCGTTCGACTTGACACGCTCAACCAGCCGCAAGGCGAACAGAATGCCGTTCTTTTCACGCCGGATGGCAACCACGTGATCTCGGCTGGTGCCGATCAGCGGCTGCACATGTGGCGATTCGTTTCCCTGGAGGAACCGCAACTCAATCCGATGGAGCTATCCACCTTCGCTCATGACGCACCGATCACCGCCATCGTCTTGTCTGGAAAGTATCTTGTCTCGGCTGCGGAGGATCGCAGTCTGAAGCTCTGGAGCCTGCCGGATCTGGTGGAACTGCGCTCGTATGAAGCTCAGTCAGACATTGTGAGTGTTCTCGTCGGCAGTGACGGCGGATTCATCGCTGGGCGAATGGATGGCTCGTTGAGTGAAGTAGAGATCGGCGAGGGCTCAAGGTTCACCTCACCTGTGGCAGCAATTTCGCCCGATGCGGCGATTGTTCCCGAGCGAACAGGGCCGGCAGCATCCTTCGTGGAAGTGGAACCCAATGACTCCCCTCCTGGCGCCAATGCGATCGAAGTGCCGACAGCGGCCAAGGGCACAATTGCCAATGTGGGCGACGTTGATTTGTTCTCTTTCAATGCGGTTGCTGGGCAAAAGCTTACGATCGAAGTCAATGCCTCCCGTGATAAATCCCAACTCGACTCATTTATCGAAATCCTGCACGACGACGGCAGTCCGGTTGAGCAGGTCGTGCTGCAGGCGACGCGTGACTCGTGGCTCACTTTCCGTGGTAAGGACTCGTCGACGTCGGATGACTTTCGCGTACACAACTGGCGCGAGATGGAGCTGGATGAATTCCTGTATTGCAATGGCGAAGTGGTAAAACTCTGGCACTATCCGCGCGGTCCCGATTCCGGATTTCGAGTCTATCCGGGCACGGGAAATCGCCAGACGTATTTTTCCACCACTGCGCTTGCCCATCCGCTTGGGCAACCGTGCTACACCGTTGCGGCACTCCCTCGGGGTTCGCAACCGGCAGCAAATGGTTTGCCGATCGTGCGTTTGAACTACGAGAACGACGATGATCCGTATCGTCGCTTCGGCAGTGATTCACTGCTGCTCTTTGAGACCCCTGAAAGCGGTAAATACCTTGTGCGGATTTCTGATCGGCGCGGATTTGGAAGTGAGGATGGATTCCACTATGCCCTGCATGTGCGGGATCAGAAGTCTGATTTCACTGCGAGCATTGATGGGAAGGATGCAAAGATTCCCAAAGGTGGTGGCGCAGAGTTCGCGGTGAAGCTTGAGAGGATCGAAGGATTTAGTGGCCCTGTCAGGATCGACATTACAGGCTTGCCGACAGGATTCAGCGCCACGCCTCTTACCGTTCAGGCAGGGCAGATACAGGCGTTTGGGCTTCTTCAGGCTGACGAGACGGTTGCGGCGGATCCGGATGAAACTGCAGATAAGCATGTGAAAGTCACGGCGACTGCGATGATCGATGGTGCTGAGGTTACGAAGGAACTGGGAGATCTGGGTAATCTGCAACTTGCAGATGTGCCGGGAGTGAAAGTGCGTGTGCTTGGCGAAGATAGTGCGGAGAATCCCGTGCTGGCGATTCATCGCGCCCAGACCATCAACGCCCGGGTGCGCGTAGAGCGTGGCGCTCACACGGGCATCGTCGAATTTGGTGGTGACGACAGTGGTCGCAACCTCCCCCACGGAGTGTTTGTCGACAACATCGGACTGAATGGTCTGATGATGCTTGAGGGACAGAGCGAACGCGAGTTCCAGATCACGGCTTCGCCAATAGCAGAGCTCGGGCCCCGAGAGTTTCACTTGAAGACTGGTGCTGCGGGAGGTGCGATTTCGCAACGGGTAGTGATTGAGGTTTTGGAGTGAAGGTTGAGCTAAAGCTCAAGCCACTTTCTAGAAAGTAGTTTGGGCTTCAGCCCAATTGCGTCGTGCTGGCAGTAAACGAAACGTTGCATTGCAGAAACCGTGCCGGTACACTGTGGAAATGCATGATGACAATTCCACGCTTCCCACCGCCACACGTCGCCAGTTTGTCGTTGGCAGCAGCATCCTCCTCGCTTCGGGAATGACAGGTTCCTTGTTTGCGGACGACGAAAAAGCGTCGGGCGAATCGCTGGTGAAGATCGGAATCGCCACCGATTTGCACTTTGCCGACAAAGCAGCAGCGGGAAGCCGGCACTATCGCGAATCGCGCGTCAAGCTTGCCGAGGCCATGGCCGCTTTCGAGGAACAGAAGGTCGATTTTGTGGTGGAGTTAGGCGACATTGTCGATGCTGCTCCAACCGTTGAAGTGGAGACCAGCTATTTAAAAGAGATCGATGCGGTGATCAAAAGCGCAGGCGTTCCCGTTCACTACGTTCTGGGAAATCACTGTGTGGCGACGCTTACGAAGCCGGAATTTTTTGCGGTCACCGGTGCCCGGGAATCGTACTATTCGTTTGATGTGGGCGGTGTGCATTTCGTCGTTCTCGATGCCTGCTTTAACAAAGACATGGAACCGTATGGACGGAACAATTTCGTCTGGACGGATGCCAACATTCCGCAGCAGGAACAGGACTGGCTGAGGAAGGATCTGGCCGAGACGAAGCTGCCCGTGGTCGTGTTTGCCCATCAGCGGCTCGACCTTGATCCAACGGAATCGTATGCCGTGAAACAAAGCCCGGTAGTGCGGGCGATTCTGGAAGCAGCAGGCAAAGTGAGAGCCGTTTTTCAAGGTCACAGCCACGAGAATGAACTGAACAAGATAAATGGCATCCCATACTGCACGCTCGCGGCCATGGTCGAGGGCAGCGGCGCGGCGAACAATGCTTACGGAGTGCTGGAGGTTTCCAGTAAAGGCTTGGTTCGGCTGACCGGGTTTCGGAAGCAGGAAGATCGGGATTTTGCGAAAAAGTGAGACCGTGCGTCTCGGCGTCAGCGGAACCTGAGTCGGGTTGGTTTGCGCTGCTAACCAAAAGAGCATTCGTCATTGCTACTTGCCCGATTTTCCGCTTCGCTCGGGCCGTGTCAGCAAGCGTAGCTCCCATTCCCAGTCCCGGTGCATCATCATCATCCGACCGAATCGTATCGCTCGATCAGTTTCGGGGTTACACGGTTGCGGGAATGTTTCTGGTGAATTTCATCGGACGCTTCAAGGAATCGACACCGCATGTGTTGTTGCATCACAATACCTATTGCAGTTATGCGGATGTGATCATGCCGCACTTTTTGTTCGCGGTGGGAATGGCGCTGCGGCTGGTAATGGTGAGACAGGTGGAACGCGGCGGTTACTCGGCAGCGATGCAACGGGGAGTCCGACGCAGCCTGGGACTGATCGTGTTCGGATTCGTGTTTTATACGCTCGATGGCGAATACAAAACCTGGGCATCTTTGAAAGAACTCGGGATCAAAGGATTCTTCACCGAGTCCTTCTTTCGCGAGCCTTTCCAAGCTCTGACTCATATCGGGGTGACTTCACTTTGGGCGCTGCCAGTGATTGCCCTTCGCCTGCGCTGGGTGGTAATTTTTGCTGTTTTGTCAGGGTTGCTGCACTTGGCACTGTCGCACGCATTCTGGTACGACATGGTGTATCGCGGCGAATCCAAGGGGATCGATGGGGGAGTGCTCGGATTTTTGACATGGACAGTGTGCGTGGCTGCCGGTGCAGCTGCCTATGAGTTTCGACTTAAGGGAGCGCGTGAGTCTCTGCGACCATTGCTTCTGTGGGGCACGGTGCTCATGCTTTCGGGCTACGCGATTTCCTGTATCGGAGTGGGTGGGCCTGTTGCACCGCCTCCGTTCTGGCCGGCGCCAACCGATGCCGAGGGCAATGCGATCGTCGACATGTGGACGATGAGTCAACGTGCGGGCAGTCTCTCTTATCTGACATTTGCTGCGGGCTTCTCGCTGGTGACGCTGGCACTTTTTGTGGTGATCAGCGATTTAAAGAGTTTCCGCCTCGGACTGTTCACGGATCTGGGACAGAACGCGTTTGCCGCCTACGTGATTCATATGATGGTGATGAACGCATGGAGCGCGTTTGGGCCGAGGGATGCGCCGCTCTGGTATGCGGTGGCGTTCACTGTCAGCGGATGCGCACTGGCATGGGCCGCGACCCGTTGGTGCAACCAGCGCGGATTGTTCTTCCGGCTCTGATGGGGCGGAGTGGGTGGACGTTTTTCATGTGGAAGAAGCGATCTGCTACGGGCTCAATTGGGGAAACGTCTCTGGCTTCGAAACCCTCGTAGCCCAAAGGGCTCACATCATAATAAGCCCGGGGCAAGCGAAGCGTCGCCCTGGGTAGAATAGGAAACGGAGATCGCAGCCTGAAGGGCTGAATCATCGTTTAGTTTTGGCTTGGGATTTCTGTGCAACCAGAGATTCTAGGGTATGCCCCAAACACTAAGACTAAGCCGCATCATCTTGCATGTTGTAAACCAGTCTGAGCATCACAAAAGGGAAAGGTTTGAAGACGAGTTCCGTAGGCTCTCGAAGAAGTATGGCGTTGAATACGACGAGCGATACGTTTGGGATTGATCTCATCCTTTCGATGATACGGATGGGTTATGAATCAGCCCTACAGGCTGGGCCGATTTCCTTTGTGATCCCAGGGCGGCGCTGCGCTTGCCGTTGGGCTGGCATGATTGAGCCCGTTGGGCTCCCTCGGTTGGTCAATCGTAAGCGCCCGAGCGGGCACCTATGCATGGTCAATCCCCACAGGGCTGGTGAATGTCCGTCGCATTCCACTCTCTCTGCATGTCCAGAGCGGTGTTGTCCCAGCGCAAGCCAGATTTTCACTCTGCTGATGAAAAAGTGCATCAATTTGTCACAAATGCGCCGCGCCATTCCAATATCTGGTGACATCACCGTTTCCCGAAGCTGTGGAACACCACTATTGCAAACATGCACACGCAAATATCTACCATTGAAGCCATGGCCCCAGTAGTTCCCGATACGATGCCGATTATGGAACGGCGGGCGTTCAGCGGGAAAGTGCGCGAACACCACCGGCAATTGCTTGCCTATGGATTTGCGCTGACTGCTGATCGAGAATTGGCGAGGGATCTGGTACAGGATGCCTTTGTCGCTGCTTATCAGAATCTGGGGAGATTCGAAGTCTCGCGGGATTTTGGGGCCTGGATGCGGGGCATCGTGCGTAACAAGTGGCGGGACTGGATGAAGAGGAAGAAGCTGACGTTGCTGGATGAGGGCGAACTGGAGAGATTGGAGGCGGAACACGCGGCGTGGGAGGCGCTGCGCGAGAGTGGCAGGGGGAGATGTGTTTGAGGCACTGGAGGATTGTATGGAGCAACTGCCTGATACGCTTCGGGGAGCGGTGGATGCCTTCTATTTGAAAGATCTAAGCGGCGCCGACGCCGCAAAGAATACCGGCAGCAGCGAGGCTTCTTTGCGCAAACGCCTGCAACGTGCCCGAGCTCTGCTCAAGGACTGCCTCACCAACAAGGCGACAGACAACCATTTCGAGAAAGGAGAACTCTAACATGAACACGAAATTTCGATTTTCTGATGAAGAAACCGCGCCGGAGCGAGGCGTAGACGGCTTGCTGGATGAGCTGGGGCGCTATCGCGCAGGGGATGACATCGCCTTTCTCGGTGAACTGGAGCGAAAGCTGGACACCATCGATCAAGCCGCTACTGAGGCGAAGCAAGTGAAGCGCTCCTGGTGGATGACGAGCGCGGCAAAGATCGCAGCACTGCTGGCGATTACCGGAACTGCGGTCTACTCACTATGGGAGCCGCTCGGGCTAACGCCTCCGTCGTTTCTAGACTTCCGGCTTACAAAGAACGATTACGCAACTACGACAACGTATGAAGCAGCGCCAGATTGGCGTTCCGAGAACAGCGAGATGTCCACTGTCAAGGATAACTCTGCCTCGACCGCGCTAGCTGAGGAAACGAGGTCCGTCTCAGAAACTTGGGCTCCACCATCAGTTACGGTTACAATGTTGCCTACGGGAGACTCTACGAGCGCTGGGCTGGGACTTCTTCGAGGGGGTGGTGATGAAGCGCGCAGACTCGTCGCATCCGGTGCAGCTCACGAGCTATCAGACAATTTGAAGGCTGATTCGTATCGTATCGACGCCGAGAGCGCGGGATGGAGCGGTCAGGCTGACGCTGATAAGAGTCTTTTGATAGTGCCGACCGACGTGCCAGGATCTGAACTCTTGTCGAGTGAGATGTCCCCGAAAGTGACGCTAGCAACTGCAAGTGCCGTTTCCACGGCACCTGCTACCTCGGACGAGTGGCAAATTGCCGGACTAACCGCCGCTGATTCCCGTTTCTTAGAAGCCCCTCACAAGGATGAGCAAGCCATTGATGCTGCGGCATTCATCAAGTCCAGTGCCGGAAGCCAAATCCGCTACCCGGCTCTGGTCGACAATCCCTTTCGCACTCCAGCAAAAGATCCGCTGTCCACGTTCTCGATCGATGTCGACACTGCTTCCTACAGCAATGTGCGGCGCATGATCCAATCGGGCGAGGCGGTGCCACCGGATGCGGTGCGCATCGAGGAGCTGATCAACTACTTCAACTACGATTACGCAGCCCCGGGCGATGAACTGCCGTTCTCGGTGAATCTGGAATCGGCTGCGTGCCCATGGAAGCCGGAGCATCGGCTGGTGCGTGTGGGACTGAAAGGTAGCGAAATCCAGGCGGACACACGGCAGGCGTTGAATCTCGTGTTTCTGGTAGATGTGTCAGGATCGATGAACCAGGAGCGGAAATTGCCGTTGGTGCAGCGCAGTCTGCACTTGCTCATCGATGAGTTGCGGGAAGATGACCGGGTCACCATCGTCACTTATGCGGGCCATGAAGGCGTGGCCCTTGCTCCAACAAGTGGGACGAACAAGGCTGCGATGCACGGCGCGGTCGATCACTTGCAGTCATCCGGTGGCACCAACGGGGAGGCTGGCATCAAGTTGGCCTACCGTCTGGCATCGGAGAATTTCTCGGAAGGCGGAGTAAATCGAATCCTGCTTGCGACCGATGGTGACTTCAATATTGGCGTGAGCTCAACTACCGCCTTGCGGGACATGGTCCAGCAGGAGGCAAAGCGCGGAGTCTTTATCAGTGTGTTAGGGTTTGGATCCGACAATTTGAATGACGCCATGCTCGAAACCATCACCAACGATGGCAATGGCACATATCACTACATCGACAGTGTCAGTGAAGGCAGGCGTGTGCTTGTTGAAGATCTGACCGGCACCATGATCACGATCGCTAAAGACGTGAAGATCCAGGTCGAGTTCAATCCAGCCACCGTCGGCGCCTACCGCCTCGTCGGCTACGCAAACCGCATGCTTCCCCCCGAGGCATTCAACGATGATCGCGTCGATGCAGGCGATATCGGGGCTGGCCATACGGTGACGGCGTTCTACGAGATCATTCCTCCCGGTCTCGCGGTGCCTGAAGTCGACAACTTGAAGTATCAAGTGCCCGTCCCGGTGACTCCAGAACCTCGCCCTATATCAACCACCGGCAGCCCCGAACTCTTCACCGTGAAGCTGCGCTACAAGGCGCCGCGAGGAACCGTGAGCGAACTAATCCAGGTGCCCTTCACCGACAATGCCCAACCATTCGCTTCGGCGAGTTCCGACTTCCGCTTCGCTGCAAGCGTCGCCGCATTCGGATTGCAACTTCGCCAGTCACCATTCCGCGGAAGCCTGAGCAGAGACCAAGTGATTGCGATGGCAAAGGCCAGCATGGGAAGCGATCCACGGCGGATCGAATTTGCCGAGCTGGTCGCCAATGCCATCGTGCTGCGAGAAAATTGATATTCAGTGCGCTGGCTCGACAGGCGCTTTTTTGCAGGACTCATGTTTCGAGGCTGGAAAAAAGCTCCTGTCAAGCCGGAGCACTCTTAAGCCCAGCCGCCCATAGCCCATAGAGCGCAGGAAGTGCTCTACTTTTCGACCATTTGGTGCAGCGCGTTGTCCCACTCTCGGGCTTCCGCGAGGTCATCACACGCGATGGCGGCGAGGAAAGCGATGCGTGCGGCCCGGGCATCGTGTCTAAGCGACCACGATTCTTCAGCATCGTGCAGAGCCTGCTCCCAGTTGCCGGTGGTCAGGCACCGCAATGCCTGGTCGATCTTCGAGTGTGCAAGCAGGGCGATCTGAAGCAATTGCTCGAGGTCGCATTCGCATCGTGGGCACGCATCCAGATCATCGGTCACCAGACTGATGCGGCGGCATGACGGACATTCGATTTCTCCGTCCACTGTCAATCCTCAAGATAGAAGAGAACATCACTCAGGGTATCGTTGACCTCAAGGAGTGCATCCCAACTGCGGTCACGGATCGCCTCCGTGCTTTGTCTGAGAAGTTTTTCAATCTGCGATGCGTCTTCTTCGTTGAGCCCAGCCTTGATCAGAACATCGCACCGTTTTCGCAGGTCCTTTGCCGTGGCAAGCATGCTGTCCTCAGTGTCGATGTAATCATCTTCATCATTGTCGTCATCATCGACAACGGATTCCACATCGATGTCTTTGCCTACGAGTCCGCGAATATTGTCGCGCGCCTCGTTCAGGTCGAAGTGGCGTCCGTGTTCGCGTGTGTCCATCACCACCTCCCGGGTTTTTCCTGAGATTTTTTCCGTGGCTGTGACCTTCAGCATGTTGTTCAAGTCCAGGTCGAACTTGAGGATAATGGGATTTCCGGCTGGGACATTGCTTAGATCCCGCACGAGGAAATCGCCGATCAGCGTGTTTTCGTCAGGGTTGACATGTTCGCCCTGATAGACATCCACACGCACTTCCTCCTGCCCGTGGTAGAGCGTGTAAAAGGCCTCCGACTTTGCTGTCGGCAGCGGCGAATTGCGCTTGATCAGCGGGACACATATTTTGCGTTCGACAGGGCCGGAAAAGTCGATCGTACTGGTGCTGAAGGTGTGTGGCGTAATGTCCACGAGAATAGAGTGGATTTCCGCACCACTGAGTGTGGCGGCCTGAATTCCTGCGCCCAGAGCCACGGCGAGATCAGGATCGACGTCAAACCGGGGCTCAATCTTGAGTTGAGTCTCGATGAGGCGGGCGACGGCGGGCGTGCGGGAAGCACCGCCAACGAGGAGGATTTTATCGAGTTGATGCGGAACCAGCCCGGCGTCGGTCATCGCCTTGTGGATACAGGTCAGTGTCTTTTGCAAATAGGAATCGATCATCTCCTCGTATTCGCTGCGGGAGATTTCAAGTTTGAGGTGCTTGTTTCCGCTCAGGTAGTCTTCCTCGACCTTGACGTAGGGCTCATCGGTCAGCGTGCATTTGGCGCGCTCAAGAATCACCTTCAGTCGGCGCATGGCTTTAAGGTCAGTTGTCACATCGATGCCATGCTTTTTCTTAAATGCTGCGACGGTGTGATCGATCAGGCATTGATCAAAATCGTCACCTCCCAGCCGGGTATCGCCGAAGCTGGCTTTGACTTCGACCACACCGTCTTCGACGACGACGACTGATACATCGAAGGTTCCGCCCCCCAGATCGTAGACCAGCAATTTTTCATTGGTGAGGCTTGCGGCATCGTATGCCAGCGCTGCTGCGGTCGGCTCATTGATAATGCGCACGGCCTCCAGTCCCGCCAAAGTGGCCGCCTGCTTGGTCGCCTGGCGCTGGGCTTCATCGAAGAATGCCGGCACGGTGATCACCGCCTTTTGCACTGGCTGTCCAAGGAAGGCTTCCGCATGGTTCTTCAGTTCACGCAGAATGAAGGAGGAGATTTCCTCCGGGCTGTAGCTTTTGGCCCCCAGAGTGGTCAGATGGTTAGTGCCCATCTCCCGCTTGATGGACTGCACGGTGGATTCCGGAGATGCGACCAGCTGATTCAGTGCCCGCTGACCCACGATGAGTTCGCCATCAGGCCCGAGGCCGACACATGAGGGCATCGTAGGGTGCCCTTCAATTCTGATAATCTCAGGGACACCATCCTTTACAATTGCGAGGACGGAATTGGTGGTTCCCAGGTCGATCCCTACGATGAGGTCGTTGTTGGAGGCGGTAGTCATGTAATGGTATAGCGTTTTAAATATTCAGCCTGTGATAGCGTGCTGTCGCGCGGTGCGCTTACGATCACTTCCGCCAGGCGCAGTGGCTCGCCTTGAAACAGGTAGCCCCGGGTGATTTCTGCGATCACTTCGCCGGGCGGCGTGCCCTGCTGGAACTCCCTTGCAATTGCCCGCATCAGCGTGGGGTCGAACGGTTTTGCAAAGGTTACCATCGGCTGCATTCCCAGTTTATCGAGCAGTGCGGCGAGATGATCAACAAGCATTTCCACAGCCTGACGGGCGCTTTCCCATTCCTCGGGCCATTCATCGGCGGAACTGGAAGGGGCTGTGCGCGGAGGCGAACTGAGTGCCTCGCGCAGGCGCTGAAGGCGGTCATCCAGGTCTAACATTGCGAGTGCTGTATTCCGCGACAGTCCGTCGCATGAGGCCTTCGCCTCGCCCAGTTCCTTCAGTTGATGCCTGAGCCTGGAAATATCCTGCTGCAGTTCGCCGACGCTTTCACCAAACCGGCTGAAGCCTTCCGCAGATCGCCTGTTGCCTTTGCGGAATTCGGTGCGCAGGGCGGCAAGTTCTTCGAAGAAGCTGTAAAGATCCGGATGGTTTCCGGCTCCCCCCGCATCATCTTCGTCATCGCCATTGAAGTCGAAATCATCGACGGCGAGCAGCGGAGGCTCAAGCGTGGCGAGGACGGATTCAAACCGTTCCCGGAGCCGGTGTTTCCACTCTGGTTCGGGATTCTGCGGCTGATTTGAGAAAGGGGTGATGTCTTCCATGAAGGAAACGGTGATGGTCAAGCCAGGGATCTGAGGAACGATTTCATGGAATCAAAGTCAAGCGGCTGGCGTGCGGCATCCGTCGCGTAGGCGCGCAATAGCTGCACCGGGCCGTCCATCTCCACTTCCTCCGGCTTAAGCAGCCAGGCCACTCGTGCGTCTTCACTCTTGATCGACTCGTAGGCGCGAGCAATGAGTCGAAAGCGCTTCGGATCACGCTCGGGCGTGTGGATACGAACCGCCCTCAGATAGGCCTGGCGTATGGCTTCATCGTCGGCATCCGTAGAGATTCCAAGAACAGTGTAAGGGTCCATTGCTAATTGTTTAAACGTTAGGGAAGAGGTTCAGCTGATCTGGAACCGAGATCTCCGGGCGGGGCGTTCGCGGCATCGAGCGAGGCTCTGGTGCCGGGCGTTCGTTGCCGTCCGCCGCATTCCTGATACGGGTGGCCATTCTGAGGCCGGTGGCTAAGATCACCATCGTAGCAAAAGTATCCTTGGGCAGGCCCTCCTGGATTCTCAACTGTTCCTGTTCGCTGGGCGACATCTTAGACAGTGCTTCAAGCATCGCGCGCAGGCCGGGAATTTTCCGCTCCAGGCCGTCGATCTCCGCCTCAATCTGGGCCGCCCGCTCAAGGCCATCAACATAGTCGTCGTCATCCTCATCTTCATCTCCATAGCGCCGCCTCCTGAGTTCGCGTTCAAACCATGATAGCTTAGAGCGGCCAAAGTCAACTGCGGTGCGGTCGCCAGCCCGCTCGGCACTCTTCAACTCCTGGCGCAGATCATCCAGCCTGTCCGGCGTCAGTCTATCAACCTGCTCAAGCATATCTTCACAAATTTCTGTAAGTCTCAGCAAGTGGTCGTCAGGATATAGCTTACGTCCGAGGGTGATGAGTTCCGGAACGGATAAATCCAACGGGACACGATCCTGCTCCAGAATCAGCTGCCGGGCCTGTTCCACGGTGATTGCTTGACTGTCGATCGCCTCATCCAGATGGCCCTGCATATCCGCCGCTAGATCGTCTAGCCAAGTCGTCGACAGTTTAAGTCGAAAGTGCTTGAGTCCTCCAATCATTAACAATGCATTGCCAGCATCGGCTTTCGTTTTCGGAACTTCGCCAAAGCTAACTCTGCGATCCTTGAAGTCCGGCTCCCTTGGAAAGTAACACCCGGCCATGACCGACAGGAAAAAGCGGAAGACATGTGGTTCATAGGAATCCCAGTAACTGTTGATTGTTTTGACCACTTTCCGGGTTTGCTTCACCCACATCATCTCGAAGACACACCGCTTCGCTCCCTGGATCATCCGGCCCAGTTCAAAATCGCTGTCGTCGTCACGGAGGTAAGGCTGCATCTCCTCAAAACATGCCAGCCCACGGTCGGGACGATCATCTTTGTACAGGTTGTAAGCCTTTTCTCCCAGTGCCTCAACCAGGGCAGCGGTAATCCGGCGATCCAGCGGATCGATTGCCAGCGCCTGATGGAACAACTCAAACGCTTTGCCGAATTTTCCCCTTTCAGTGAAGCGCCGCCCTGCCTCCAGCAGGATCTCCTTCTCGCCTGGAAAGCGACTGGGAAGTTCCGTGAGTAGTTCATCACGCTCCTGAGTCATTCCGGCCTTTGAATAGGCTTCGAGCAAAACCAAGGTGGCGGTAAGGTCGTGTTCGTTGCGGGCGATGCTAGCACTTGCATGTTTCCTTATGAGCGGGATTGCTGTGGGCGACGGAGCGCCGTCCTCCGGGATCAAACCACGGGCAATCGAGGCATGTACCCGGGCTGCCAGCTTGTCGTTGGTTCCCATTACCAACTCGCACGCCTCCAAGTAGTTGAGCCAGTCCTGAACCAAGAAGTCTGCATTCCATTCCGCACCCCACGCCAGTACGGCCCATCGATACATAACAGCACGCTCCTCTTCACTGCGGAATTTCGCTGCTCTCAACTGGCGCGCCAGAAATTCTCCGAGCCTGTCATCCGCGTTTTCCGAGAGACGGGCTCGCACAAGAAACATATCTGTCATCCTGCCCCACAACCCGTGCGAAACCGCTGGAAACGCTGGTTGCTTCTGCTGCAACAATCTGAACGCCTGATCAGGCTGTGCCCTGTTCCAGTACCGCTGCACTGACGGCAGGTAAGCACTTGCATCCGGCTGGCCCGCAAAATGGGCCATCAGTGCGATTCCGGCATCGTCCACTTCCGCTCCAGACGCCACCTCATCTTGGGCAAGCGACAGCCACGCACCTGCAGCACGACCCGGCACGCAGCCCTTATCCACTTTCTCGAAAAAGCGTATCGCCCGGGTGCTATCCTGCGTATGAAATGCAGCGATTCCCTTGATCAGCAATTTCCACTGAGCAAATGGCGATTGCGTTCCGATGGGGCGCAACAATTCGTCCACCGCCTCCCATTTGCTTCCAGCTACGGCGTGCAGCGCATTCATGATGGCCTCTGCCTCGTGAGCAAGTGACGAGTCCGCGCAGGGCACGGGAGCAAATGCGAGAACCAGTGCGTCGGCGACCAGCTGGCGGGTGCCGAGAGCCAGTGATTGCGCGTTCCCCCCGTCGCCCCAGGCTTTCGCAGCGAATGCTCCGGCCTCCAGCCACTGCCCCTTGCTCGCTGCGAGCCGCAGCTCCAGGCGGCTGATATCGAAGGAATGCTCGGCAGCGAGCGTCCGCACCTGGCTGATGATACTCTCGGCCTGCGACAGCCGGTCCCCAGCGATCAATTCCTCCACATGTCCAAGCGTGGCATCCACATAAAGCGGGCCAAACACCGCTGCATCCGTATTCAACAGCCGGCGAAACCCTTCCCCAGCACGCCGGAAGTTGCCCTCCGCAAATTCAAGCCGAGCCTTCTCCCCGGCGGCAACCGGATCAAACTCCGTCGGCTGCGTTGCAGGTTTCGACTTCTTTTTGTGCTTCTTCTGGCGATTCGTTCGTTTCGACATTGCAATCAATCACTCGTTCATGGGAGCATAGTAATGACGCTTTTAAAGGCTACTTGCAATTGAGTCAACGCAATGAGAATTTTTTCATCGCTGGCATTTCCAGCATTTCCAAGATTTGGAGAACGGCAGGGACTCGCTTAGAGTTTCCCATCCTTCCAGCCGCCGCCCAGCGCCTGCACTAGAGCGACAGCCGCTTGGAAATGGTCGCCGCGGGTCTGTGTTTCGAGGCGTTGATTGGCGAGGTGGGTGCGCAGGGAGTCGAGGACTTCGAGGTAGCTGATGAGGCCGCTTTCATAGCGGGTCGTGGAAAGCTCAGATGCGCGGGCGGCTGCCTCGGTTGCGCGCTCGCGTTGGGCGAATTCCTGGGCGATCGACCGGTTGGCGTTGATGCCGTTTTCGGTGTCGCGGAAGGCGTTCAGGACGGTTTGCCGATAGGTGGCGCGCGCTTCTTCAAATGTGGCCTGGGCTTTGTCCTGGCGCGATTTTGCGAGACCTTTGCGGAATACAGGGACAGCGATTTCGGGGCCAATGTCCCACGTCTTGCTTGATGGATTGAAGAGATCGGACGCGCGCAGACTCGACAGACCGCCGCTGCCCGTCAGTGTGATGCGCGGCAGGAAATCAGCCATTGCCACTCCGACTTCGGCGGATGCAGCGGCGAGCAGGCGTTCTTTTTCGGCCACATCAGCACGGCGGGCGAGCAATTCTGATGGCAGTCCGACGGGAATCTCTGGCACCGTGCCGAGTTTGGATGTTGCTTCAAGCTTGAACGTAGAAGGGGATTTGCCGATAAGGGCGGCGATGGCATTTTCAAATTGATCCCTGTCCCTCTGCAACGCCGTCAAGTCACCACGCGTTGCCTCAAGTTCGGCTGTGGCGCGGGCAACATCGTCATCGCTGATCTGGCCAGCATCGGCCCGAGCAGTCACGAGGCTGACCCCTTCTTCACGAAGTTTCACAGCACGCTGTAGGATATCGATTTCATCATCCAGCGAGCGCAGTGAGAAATAGTGGCGCGCCAGTTCTGCACGCAGCGAGAGCATGGTATCTTCGTAGGTGGCTTCTGCGGCTCCTTCGCGAGCACTGGCTGCTTCCACCTGACGCCGGACGCGGCCCCAGAGATCGATTTCATAGTCGAGATTGAGTGCCAGCTCGTAGCGTTCGTAGGCATTTTCGCTGATGCGGAAGCCGGTATTCTCAGACTCCAGTTGCTGCCGGGCATCGCCAGTGCCGCGGATCGATGGCCAGCCGCCAGCCTTTGCTGCCTTCAACTCAGCGCGCGCCTGGTCAAGTCGCGCCAGTGCAGCCGCCTGGTTCGGGCTGGCATCATCGAGCTGGCCTAACAAATCATTCAATGTCGAATCCTTGAACGCCTTCCACCACTGACCGCGTTCGGGCGCATTGATCGTGGCTGAGCCGTTTTTGAACTGCTCAGGAATCTCTGTGTCAGGGACTTCGTGATCAGGGCCGACGGTCGCACAGGCGGTGAGTCCCGCAGCGCAGAGGATCAGAAACGTGTCCGCAA
>JAQCER010000890.1 GCA_027618625.1 Verrucomicrobiota bacterium | reverse complement strand
CTGCAGGTCGAAAAGCCACTTCGCCGCCGCTGCAGCAGCGGTGCAGCATTGGCCTGCACAGGACTCGTCTGACAGCCGGTAAAGTGCCAGCATTGCGCCTGGAGTATCGTCAGCATCGGGAACGCCGCCCGGAAGATCCGTCCACGCCCAACCACCGGGCGGCGAACAGGTGAACGGGTGAACCTCGGCGTATTGTTGCGCCAGTAGCCACTCGCGAATGGGATGGCGTTCGCGAATCGAGAAATCGGCGGGATCGTTCGAACGTGTGGGCAGGGCTTTGGTGGCGAGCGTTGTTCCCCATGTTGCAAGGTTCGTGTCGATCGGCCAGCTGCCGTCGTCGCGCATGGATGCATGAAGGAATCGAACGGCGTGAGGAACGATGGCGTGTTCCTTTTGCCCCGAACTCGCCAGGGCCATGGTGACGAAGCTGGTCAAGGGTGTCGCTTCCAGGTATCCGCCGGTGGCTGGCTGGATTTCCCTCAGCAACTTTGAGACCTTGGGCCACGAAAGTTTGCGCAACAAGCTCAGTGGAAAAATCGGCTTCACATGAAACGATCGTGCGTAGCCGATCGCGATGAGTGCTGGCAGTGCGTAGCTCACCACCGGGAGTCTCAATGCGGCATACCAACTCCTTGGGAAGGCAGCCAGTTCGAATGGTAATGGCAGCACGCGCTTCCAGCCGTCCCTTTGTTCGCCCAGGCGGCCGCCCAGCGCGCACATCATGAGGATGGGCACCGAGAACGTGCGATCTTTGCCGTAGCGATCAGCCACTGCGCTGGCAACCACAGCTGGATCGAGGCTTCCTACGTAGCCTTCCACCCAGGCGGCGGCCCGCTTCACTGACTCGGGAAATTCGGCTTCTCTGTCTGCGATTCCAAAGACGGACCAACACAGCAACGTGGTCGAAATGTTGCTGAAACTCAGGGTCGTATCGCCCCAGCCGCCGTCATCGTTTTGATGTGTCGCTAGCCAGGTCAGGCCTTTCGTCACGAAAGCTTCGTGGGCTGTTGCATCGACAAGGGACAGGGCGGCTACTGCGGTGGCAGTTGACAGCGCACTGCTCGAAAGCTCTCCCTCCCAGTGGCCGGCAGCATTTCGCTCCGCCAGCAGGGTGGCACGGGCATTTGCCAGGGTTGTTTCGAACGCATCCATCGCCTAGAGACTCAGGTGCCCCAGTGCCAACAATCCGTAGTAGGTGTATTCGATGTCGAGTACCTCGTCGTCCCAGGTTCCATGAAAGCCGCCTTCAGCCGTCCATAGCGAATCGATAAAATCGAGGCATGCGTCCTGAACGTTCGCCAGTGGAAATTGCAATCCATCGAGGCAGTGCAGTCCCACCGCAGTCGACAGCAAATCCGGCATCGGCGCTCCGGGGAATGGGCAGAATCCACCCTGCGGATGCAGATTGCTCAGGAGCCAGTTTGGTGTTTTTTCTGGAATCGGTTCGCGCAGATTGCGATAAAGCGTGACCGCGGCGGCCGTTGCAGGAACATTGATGATTGGCAGATCCGTGTCGTTGGCCCATGCGCCTTCCTCTTTGTCTAACAATGTATCAAGGCTGGCCTTCATCCCGTCGATGTTCGGCAGCATGCGACCGTGGTCCGAGTAGGCGCCGTAAGCCAGGAAGGATCCGTAAGCAGATCCTGTCGTCGCTTTTGTCGATTGATTGTAGCCGCCATCAGCCGTGCGGTATGTCGAATCGATGCGTTCCAGGACGGTGTCGATACATCCGTGGTTCTTTTCGATCGCTGACCAGTTCCGGGCCAGGCAACACAGATGGACAAAGTCCAGGCCATCGCCGCTGCCGAAGGATGCGAGATAAGCGCGCAGCGAGTTCGTGGGAAGGTCGACTTGCAGTGCAGTCAGGGCATCGATCGCAAAGGTTGTGTAGTAGAGGTCACTTTTTCCATCGCGATCAGCGAAGCCACCGTCGGCATTCTGTTTTGAGCGAACGAAGCTCTCCACCAAATCGGAAGATTCGCCCAGAGACTTTGTGGCAAGCCGTGCGACTTGCAGCATTTCAAGACGCAGGCTCATGTGCGCGCGGGTAGGAGTGGTTCCGCGACGCGGTTTCGACTGGCTGCAAAGAGATGCATCGTTGGAGTTCTTGAAGCTGGCATGACAGGTCGATTTGACCTAAACTCGAAATCGTCGCTCGGCAAACAGTTAGAGCACCGCAGCGCCTTACGCGAATGAATGAGCCCGTTGGGATTCCAGGTTCTTCAACCCCAACCGGGCTGTGCGCTCCCGTTGGGCAAGTTATCGTTGGACGGACAAGCATCACCAGCAGAGACAGCTTCGTTTGGTGCATGAGTAGGGGCAATCGCCGGGCCATCACCGCAGCTTTGCTCAATCCCCCCACGACCTCAAAACGAAGATCGCGTCGCTGCCAACTCAACGCTCTAAGTAAAGCTGCCAGGAAAAATCCTCCTGCCACAGCAGCGCTACCGCGCGCCCTGAAACTGCCCCTGCAGAAAAAAAACAAAAAATCACCTTGAAGTTATCTGATATTCTCCAAATCCCCACTCGAGAACAAGCGCCTCGGCCTCGCCGTCCGCCAAGCCGTGAAGTCCCGGTCAGAGGGGGCGGCCTCTCCGCGGCCGCCATGCAACGGCTCGCGGACAAACTCTGACGCGCATTCCGCCGCCGCCGCCGACTACAA
>JAQCER010000889.1 GCA_027618625.1 Verrucomicrobiota bacterium | reverse complement strand
AGCTAGAGCCTTTCGTTACCACCGCTTACTCCAAGAATTTTCTCTGTGAGGCTTACGACATCGACAGTGATGGATGGGACGACGTGCTGGTTTTAGGGTTCCCCGGGGAAGACGCCTACTGGTTTCAAAACCCAAAGAAAGAAGGCGAGCACTGGAAGCGCTATTCAGCCGTGAGACCGCTGGACAATGAATCACCATTCTTCATCGACTTCACCGGCGACGGCAAGCCCGAGGTGCTCTGCTCGCAGAACGGAAGGTTCGGCTACGCATCGCCTGACTGGGACGATCCGACGCAACTCTGGCGCTTCGTCACAATCTCCGACAAAATCACCGGCGAACGCTTCACGCACGGACTGGGAGTCGGCGATGTGAATGGCGACGGCCGCGCCGACGTCCTGCACAAAGGCGGCTGGCTTGAGCAACCGCAGGATCTCCGATTGGTCAACAATTGGGTGCATCACGCGTTCAATTTCACGGCGCCCGGGGGATCGCAGATGTATGCCTACGACTTCGATGGCGACGGAGACAATGACATCGTCACGTCGCTCGCGGCGCACAGCTACGGGCTCGCATGGTTTGAGCAGGTGCCGGGAGAAGGCGGCGAGCCGACCTTCACGCAACATCTGATCATGGGCAATTCTCCTGACGAGAAACCGTTCGGCGTCAGCTTCAGCCAGACCCACTCCGTTGACCTGATCGACATGGATGGCGATGGCCTCAAAGACATCGTCACCGGCAAGCGCTACTTCGCCCATGGCGGAAACGACCCCGGTGCCAAAGATCCTGCCGTCCTCTACTGGTTCAAAACCGTGCGCAATGGCAAGCAGGGCGACGTCGCATTTGAACCCCACCTGATTCATGATGATTCAGGAGTCGGCACTCAGGTGAAGGCGATCGATATCAATGGCGACGGATTCCCCGATGTCGTTGTAGGAAACAAAAAGGGCACCTTCGTCCATGTGCAGAAACGCAAACGCCCGGACACAGATCAGGTCAAAGCATCGGATTTCCAGAGTATCTTCGACGGCGAGACCCTCAACGGCTGGGAAGGCGATGACAAGTGGTGGGCAGTGGTGGATGGCGCGATCACGGCAGAGAGCCCCGCCGACAAGCCGCTCAACAGGAACTCGTTTATCTTTTGGCGTGGAGGTGAACTTCACGACTTCGAACTGAAGCTCGACTTCCGCCTCACGGGATCTCCTGAGGCAAACTCCGGCGTCCAGATTCGCTCAAAGGAACACGCCGACGGCTCGATGTCCGGCTACCAGGCAGACATCGATCACGGCACCACATGGCTGGGCTGCCTGTATGATGAACACGCACGCGGCATGCTGGCGAAGCGCGGATTCAAAGTAGGCATCCATCCCGACGGCAGTCGCGTCGAAGTTGCCTTCGAGGATGCCGACCTTCTGGGTAAACACTTCAAGAAGGAAGATTGGAACACTTACCACATCCAGGCAGTGGGCCCGACGATCACGCTCATGGTCAACGGCCAACTCATGAGTGAAACGGTAGACAACCAGCCCGGCGAACGCGACTACTCCGGCCTGCTCGCCCTGCAGCTGCACAGCGGCCCAGCCAGCAAGATCCAGTTCCGCAACATTTTACTCAAAGACCTCGGCAAAACAGACCTGCCCGAGGCCGAAAAAAAAAGTAACTGACGTCGATTCCGACCTCGACGAGCGCCAGCGCCAGGCATGGCAGGCGGCTCAGGCGTTTCTTCGCTCGCAAAACATTGAGGGGCTGCTCCAGCATTCACGGCACCCAGAAATAGTGGAGCCGAAGATGCGTGAGTACTATTCACGTCACCCGTTCCCACGATCACAGGCGTCTGCTTTTAGTGAGCCGGGAATGGATGACTTTCTTGAGCTCGGCCAATTTCTTTTGATCGCGCTTGAAGACAAGGATTTCAACACCCCAAATGTCGTGCTTGAGGAAACCGATACTGGCTTCCGGGTCGACTGGGAGTGCTGGGTCACGTATTCGACGATGGATTGGAACCAGTTCGTTGCCGAGCGCCCCAACACGCCCCAGCAATTTCGTGTTGGGTTCATGCTCGATGACTATTTCAATTTCGATTTCTCAGATCCCACCAAGTTTCTCTGCCTCAAATTCCACGTGCCAGAGTCTGAAACCACCCTGTGGGGATATGTGCGGCTGGATAGTCCGGTGACGCACAAGTTGCGGGCGATTCTCGCTGAGCACACCAATCAGCAGGAAACGGGAGGGGCCGGATTTCTTACCACTCACGGAGACCTTACAACGACAGGCGCGTTTGACTCCTACGGTATCTTCGAGTTGAAATTTCCCGAAAATCCGACTCCAGCAGCCAACGGGAGTCAGGTCGAGATCACCGATTTCCTCACCATGGGATGGGTCAGCGATTACGCAGCGCTGTCGACGGCGACGGCGAAAGCACAAAACCCAGCGCAGATCGCCGCAGCAAAGATGACCGTCCCGGACGGCTTCTACATTGACCCCATCGCTGCGGAACCGGAAGTCGTGCAGCCCATTGCATTCACCATCGATGAACGTGGGCGCCTGTGGGTGGTAGAGGGCCACACTTACCCACAACGCGCTCCCGAAGGCGAAGGCAACGACCGCATCCTGATCTTCGAAGACGGCGATTTCAACGGCAGCTTCGAAACACGCAAGGTATTCATG
>JAQCER010000888.1 GCA_027618625.1 Verrucomicrobiota bacterium | reverse complement strand
CCCGACGAATTCAAACGTGTCGCCAATCACTTTCAATTGATAGCGCTTTTTGCCAGTCGTCCTATCGTCCCAGGAATCCATTTGCAGCCGCCCCTCGATGAAGATGCCTCCTCCTTTCTTCATATACTGCGCGATTACCTCCGCCTTACGCCCCCAGAACGTAATGTCGACGAATGTCACTTCCTCCCTCATTTCATCGTCGACCCGATACTTTCGATTCACGGCAATCCCCAAGTCGGTAACGGCCGTTCCCTTTGGGGTGTAACGGATCTCAGGGTCACGGGTCAAATTGCCCATGAGCATGACTTTGTTGAACGATGCCATGGCTAAGAACGAGGATTCATGACTTCACGTTGTCAGGAAGAAGCCGATCGATCAGTCGATCACGATCAACCGCTCCACATCCAACTTAAAACTACCCTTTACGATGGTAATTTTGCAGATGAATGATCGGATTGAGCTTTAGGCGGTCGCGAAGCTTGGGCAACGTTCCCGCATCCGCCTTGAACTGGTAATTCACATAGAATCCCTCGTCGAGATGGCGGGTATTGTAGGCAAACTTGTGACGTCCGAGCTTATCAATCTGCTCCAGCTTCGCGCCCTCAGCCTCGATTTCACGGCCAACATCGCTGACCATCTTCTCGATGCTGTCTTCCTGCCCTTTGGTATTGAGGACAATTACTCCTTCGTATTTTCGCATGGTTATCGTTTGATTTCAGTCAATAAATAGTCTTCGAGCGCAAGTGGCAATCGCTAGTAATTGGAAGCAATCGGCAGAAACCTGCTGAATCCCGATTCGACTGATACTCCACGATCACTCAAAAAATCAACTGCGTTTTCAGAGTTTCGCCTAACAATGGAGTTCTTGCCATCGCGGTCTCGTTACCCGGATTCAGGCATAGATTCGCTGCGAGCGCACGCACATCGCAAAGGGGCAACTCGTATTGCACCAGCGCATTCTCATCTTTTCAATAATCCTTTCAATTTACAGAAATTCCTCGGGCTTCGAGCCCTTTTGTGGCTTCGTGGTCAGTCCATTTTCCCTTTACCTCTGCGTTCGCGCCTTGCCGTTCCACCTAGCCATCGCGGCGTCCACCCCTGCTTCCAGCAGGCAATCGACCGCGCTGACTGCATCCTCCACAAAGAGAGGCAGTTCCAGAGATTCCTCACGAGAGAATTTGCCCAAAACGTGCGACACCAATGCCTCCCCGTCAGCCCCGCCAACTCCAAATCTCAGCCTCGGAAAAGCCTGCGTCCCAAGACAGGCAATCAGCGACTTCACGCCATTGTGCCCCCCAGCCGTGCCTTCCCGCCGAATCCGAAACTCACCAAACCCCAACGCCACGTCATCGTACACGACAATGCAGTTCTCTGGCGCCACCTTGTAGAAATCCGCCAGCAACTGAACAGCTCGGCCGCTTTCGTTCATGAACGTCAGCGGCTTCACCAGCAGCATCGCCTCCCCTACTCGAGCGACTTCAGCCTTCCATTTGAGATGGGGAGTGAACGACACCCCTGCTCGCTCAGCCAGTCGATCCAAAACAAGAAACCCGACGTTATGTCGGGTTCCATGATACTTTTTCCCAGGGTTTCCTAACCCCACGATGAGACATTGGATCACCCCAGTAGCGTTTTGAAGGTCGGCGTCTGAGTTGGACGGCTCATGGGGAGAATCCTTAGTAGCGCCCCCACGAAATCGAACAATCCAATCTGCAATAAAGCCCACAACATCAATGATTTCTGTGAGTTCAGCGTACCATCAACTATCCCCTATTCAAGGCAAACGCTCCAATCGGGAGCAGCCGGGTAAGTCGAGCACCGGTCCGCCAGAAACTATCGAAAACACATCAAGCGGTAGCAGCGTCCGCGTCCGCGTCCGCAGCAACCCGAGGTGCAGCGACGAGCGCAACAACCACTTCACCGTCCATCAAGGCCGAAACCCCCTCAGGAAATGTCAATTGGTTGACATGGAACGCCTCGCCCAAGTCGAGCGTCGAAACATCGCCTTCCACCTTTTCAGGAAGATCTTTAGGAAAACACTGAATTTCCAAAGAATGGAGTTGCTGGTCGAGCAACCCGCCCTTCCGGACTCCGGTACAGTCGCCAATCAATTCGACAGGAACACTGGCATGAATCAACTCGTTTTCCCGAACCGCATGGAAATCAACGTGAACGACTTGTCCATTCAGAGCGTTGTGCTGAACATCTTGAATCAGAGCGAGTTTCGTCGTCCCCTCCTCTTCGATCTCCAGATTAACGAGGATCTGCTCACTGGCACTACCATGCAACAGGGCGTCGAAGCTTCGTGCCCCAACCTTGATATTGATGCTCTCCTGTTCCGCCCCGTAAACAACGGCTGGAACAAATCCCTCCCGGCGCATGGCCTTGAGAGCTCCAGAACCACTGCGCTTACGAGTGTTTACCTTTAAATGATGTGTCTTGGACATGGTATGTAGAAAAAATGCGCGTTCGGCGGCAAGAAAAACAGCTGAACTAAGGTTAAAACAGGATCAGCCCCGCCCATTCTGCGAAAGCGTGGACACTAGACGAACGATTTCCCATTGTCAACGGGCCCAACGCAGGGATGAAGGGAATCTTCAGGGCTTACGCATGAGGAGTGGATGGTATTGTGGCAATTAGGGAAAATCGAAAGAGCGGATCGAGAGC
>JAQCER010000887.1 GCA_027618625.1 Verrucomicrobiota bacterium | reverse complement strand
CTTAAAGTAACTCGCGACGGCATCAAGACAGAACTCCTCGCCAGCGGATTCCGCGCAGCAAACGGCGTCTGCCTGAACCCGGACGGTTCCTTTATCGTCACCGATCAGGAAGGACACTGGAATCCGAAAAACCGGATCAACTATGTCAAGCGCGGCGGCTTCTATGGCAACATGTTCGGTTACCACAACGTCACCGATTCCTCTGATGATGCGATGGAACAGCCGCTGTGCTGGATCACCAACAGCTTCGATCGCTCGCCCGCTGAGTTGCTCTGGGTGCCGTTGAATTCCGCTTGGACACCGCTGGCTGGGAACCTGCTCAACCTCTCCTATGGCTACGGCCAGGTCTATGTCGTCCCGCACGAGATCATCAATGGCCAGGCACAAGGGGGCATGTGCGCCCTACCTGTTCCTCGCAATGAAACCGGCATCATGCGTGGTCGATTTTCTCCAGCAGATGGTCAGCTCTACACCTGTGGACTCTTCTCATGGGCTGGCAGCCAGCAAAAGCCAGGCGGCTTCTACCGCGTCCGCTACACCGGTAAGCCTGTGCATCTTCCCACCCAGATCACCGCTCGTGGCAGAACGCTGGCACTGACGTTCTCAGGCAGGATCGACAAGACAACTGCCAGCGCTCCATCGAATTTCGAGGTCAAGGCATGGGATCTCAAGCGCACGGAAAACTACGGCTCCCAGCACTACAACCCACGCACCCTCGCCGTCGACAAGGTGGAAGTTTCGCCAGACGGCACGCGAGTGACCATGTTCATTCCCGAACTCGCCCCCACCTGGGGCATGTCCATCCGCTACAACTTGCAGTCAGCCAGCGGTGAAACTTTCGAAGGCGAGATTCACAACTCGATCCACCAACTCGAAGGGGCCCAGTAACTGACTGAGCGGCTCCGCGAGCCGGGCCGCTAAATCAGTTCAGATATGACTGCGCCGTCTTCGACCATCGAGATCGGACGCCCGGTATGATTGAGGAAGCTTCTCTTCGGATCAACACCGAGCACGTGATAAATGGTGTGGTGAATATCGCCAGGCGTGACCGGACGGTCGACCGGGCGTTCGCCGAGGCGGTCAGTGGCCCCGACGATCTGGCCGCCCTTGATGCCGCCGCCTCCCATTACGCAGAACATGGCATTGCCCCAGTGGTCACGACCAGGCGTTCCCTGGCTGCCCGGAGGGCCGCCGTTTCCGCCGTCGTTCATCTTGGGAGTACGGCTGAACTCGCCGCAGATTACGACCGCGACTTTTTCGTCAAGTCCAAGTCGCGCGAGGTCCGTAAAGAGTCCGTGCACAACACGATCGAGGCGCGGCAGGTAATCTTCCATGCCTTGCTTGAGGTTCCAGTGGTGGTCCCAGCCGCCCATGTGGACAGTGACAAAGGTTGCACCGGCCTGCACCAGTCGCCGGGCAAGTAGCGCGCTCTGGCCCCAGTCATTACGCCCGTAAAGGTCGCGGATGGCGGGATCTTCGCTGCCCATGTCGAACGCCTTGCGCGCTTCGGCACCGGTCACCAGATCGTAGGCGCGCTGGTCAAAACGATCCATCGACTCCATGATTCCCGAGGCATCGACGCTGCGCTGAAAGGCATCGAGGTGGTGGGCAAGCTCACGCCGGTCTTCAAGCCGACCCAGGCTCAGGCCACCAGTAAGGCTGACGTCCTCGACAAGATAATTGTCAGCGTTCGGACTGCCGCCCACTTCAAACGGGCCAAAGGTGCGCCCAAGGTAACTGCCGCCGAAGTATCCCGGACGCAGACCAACCGTACTGGAGTGCGGGATGGCAATGTGCGGTGGGATTCCAGGCTTGCGCGATCCACAGAGCTTGGCTGCGATGGCACTGATACCAGGATTTCTTTGCAGTGTATCGCCGCCAGTGGCTCCGCCACGGCTGGTCAGAAGCTTATGGGCAGCAGCAAAGTGGTCGCCATCGTCATGATGCAGCGAACGGACGATCGAAAACTTGTCCGCAATCTTCGCCTGCAACGGAAACAACTCACTGATCTCGATTCCGGGAACGTTGGTCTTGATCGGCCGCCAGATCCCGCGGTACTCTGAGGGAGCTTCGGGCTTGAGATCGTAAAGATCCATGTGCCCCGGGCCACCATCGAGCCACAGTAGAATCACAGCAGTATCCTTGGCCAGCCTTCCTGTCTCAGTGTCGCTGGCCGCGCGTAACACAGATCCCAGACCTGTGGAAGCCATGCCCGCAACTCCGATCTGAAGAAAATGCCGACGACTGATTCCGTCGCAGTAGCGACCGGTGGAAGTGGATTCGACTCGAAACATAAAGGGGTGTTCCTGGGCTCTGCCGTTAAGGCTTCCACCAGCTTGCGGTTCCATTCGAGAGTTGTCAACTAGATCCGACTTAGGCTTGGTCACCCGGGTCACCCGATCTCATGGGTCAAACTCCCAACAGGCCTGGTTAGATTATTCGATCAAGATTAGGCAATGGTTGCAATTTTCTCCAGATTCTACGGCAGGAGGGCTTCGAGGCGGTAGTAGTGCTCTGAACGGAAGATCCTGAGGTTTGACATTACCTTTATCTGCTGGCGGCCGTCGGGGAGATCGGTGGATTCGAGGATGGAATAGGATTCTGGGGCCCAGGTCTCCAGGTCTCCAGAGGAACCTAGAAAGTAGAGGACTCGTCCATCGTCGGGGCGACGGACGAA
>JAQCER010000886.1 GCA_027618625.1 Verrucomicrobiota bacterium | reverse complement strand
CGAGGTTCGTATTTTCCCAGCTGGGCTGCAATTCCTTGAGCACTTCCTCGATTTTTTTGTCGCGGCCTACGCCCGTTTCCTTGCTGTCATTGAATGAAAAAACCGGTGTCACGTTAGAATCGTAGACGCTCACCTGCACAAGGTCATCCGGCTTGAGCGTGGAGAGAATTTCCTTCACCTTAGCGACACCCGAGTCCCAGATGCCCGTGCGCTGCATCGATGCGCTGCGGTCTAACAGAATGACCACTTTCTCCGGTGGTTCGCCTGACAGGGCGGCGATTGCGCTACGAAAGAACGGTCGGGCAAAGGCCAGCGCAATGAGCGCAATGATCAGGCAGCGGGTGATCAGCAGCAGCCAATGCTGGATCTGGCTCTGCGTGCGCTGCTTGATCGGCGCGGTTTCCAGAAACATCAGCGAGCTGAACCTGGTTACATCTTTGGTCTGCTTCTGGCGAAAGTGGAACAGGATCGGCGCGACCAGGCCGACCAGTCCAGCGAGAAACCATGGGAAAAGGAAGCTCATAGCAAGTTAGCCGTTCCTCCTTCTGACAATTCGCAAGCGCATGCGCTCGCTGAGCAGGCTCCGCAGCGGCAGGTCGAACGGATCGGCTGTGGAGATCTGATAAAAGTCGATGCCCAGGCTCTTGGCAAATTTCTCGATGTCCTCGAAGTGGGCCTTGAACCGCTTCTGATAAGTTGCCTTCGCTGTGCGGGGATCGAGATAGATGCGGTTACCGGTTTCGATATCCTCGAACCGCGACAAGTTCTCGAAAGGGAAATCGATTTCTGCAGGATCGAGGATGTTGAAGATTACAATGTCATGGCCGCAGGAGCGAAGATAGCTTATCTGGGATTTGATGTCTTCGGCAGGTGCCAGGAGATCACTGAACAAGATGGCGACGCCTTTGCGTTTAAGCAGGGGAACGATCTCACGCAACGACTTGCGTATGTCCGTGGTGTTCTCTTTCGCCGAACTCGGAGACTTTTCCAGAGCGACGACGATGGAGTGCATTTGCCCGCGCTTGCGCAGTGACGGGACGACTTCCTTTACTTCATCGGTAAAGGTGATGAGCCCGACGGAGTCGCTCTGGCTTAGCAGGAATTGGCAGAACGTTGCCGCGAGGGTCTTGGCGTAGTCGGCTTTGGTGTAGCCGACGGTGCCATAGAACATCGAGCCGCTCAGATCCACCAGAACATGGGCGCTGAGATTGGTGTCCGCATGGAATTTTTTGATGCAATAGCGATCGCTGCGCGCGTAGAGTTTCCAATCGAGAAATCGCAGGTCATCGCCGGGGAGGTATTCGCGATATTCTGCAAATTCTACCGAGGTGCCGTGCGATGGACTGCGGTGCAGGCCTTGCATGAATCCATCGACAATGATGCGTGCCCGCAGCTCCATGGACTTGATGCGGAGGAGTGTCCCTGCATCAAGCCGATTTTCTGGGATGGAGACGGAGGGTGAGGACACGGCAGGGCTATTTCACGTGGTCGATGAGCTTGGTGATGATTTCCTCTACGCTGACGCTATCCGCCTCCGCCCTGTAATTCAGCAGCACGCGGTGGCGCAGGACTGGGCCGGCGAGAGCGATGACATCTTCGCGAGTCACGTGGGTGCGACCTTCCAGCAGTGCCCTGGCTTTGCCACCGAGAATGAGGTTCTGGCCGGCGCGGAGTCCAGCGCCCCAGCTGACGTATTGATTCACGAAATCAGGTGAGGAAGGATTCTTCGGGCGCGAGTGCGTGGCCAGGCGGACGGCGAAGCGGATGATTTCCTCAGCGACTGGAACTTTGCGCACGACTTGCTGGAAGCGGATCAGGTCGGCACCGCTGAAGAGCCGCTCTGGCTTGGAGTCGTCGATCTGTGTCGTCTTTCCGACAACGGCAATCTCATCGGCTTCCGGCAGGTAGTCGATGATGACATTGAACATGAAGCGGTCGAGTTGGGCTTCCGGCAGGGGATAGGTGCCGTCCATTTCGATCGGGTTCTGGGTGGCCAGAACGTAAAAAGGGGGATCCAGTTTGTAGACTTGGCCTGCCGCTGTCACCTGGTGTTCCTGCATGGCCTCGAGCAGGGCGGCTTGCGTCTTGGGCGGTGTCCGGTTGATTTCGTCCGCCAGCAGCATGTTGGCGAAGATCGGGCCCTTGACGAATTTCATCTGCCGTCCGGCATCGGTTTCCTGCAGGATCTCCGTTCCCGTCACATCCGAGGGCATCAGATCGGGCGTGAACTGGATGCGGGAAAAATTGAGGCTGAAAACGTCCGCCATGGTGTTGACCAGAAGCGTTTTTGCCAGTCCGGGTGCACCCGTCAGCAGGCAGTGGCCGCCGGCGAAGAGGGATACCAGCAATTGCTCGATCGGTTCCTCCATCCCGACGATGACTTTGGCCAGCTCGGCCTTGATTCGTGCCTTCGAGTGCGTGAGCGCCTCGACGGTTTCCTTGTCCTGTGCAAATGAGTCGATACTGGTCATTGATGTTGTTGCGGCTGTGGCGGTCTAATCTGGTGCATACTCCAGGAATTTACGACTGCTTTTAAAAGCCAATCTGGACAAAAAAGTGACGGAATGCACTCTGGAAATGTCAGGCAATGCGTTTAGCGGCCGAATTGGAGGTCGGAGTGAGGGAAGAAGGATATGGATTTGCCGCTACCGGCGGGGCCCGGGAGAACAACAACAAAAAACGGA
>JAQCER010000885.1 GCA_027618625.1 Verrucomicrobiota bacterium | reverse complement strand
TGCTTTGCGCTTTGATCCTCTATGCCCTCGCGGATCCCTGTTTTAGCGTTGCGAATCCCGGATTGAGCCGGAATTTATGCCGTGATTTTTTGGAAAGGGCTCACCGTCCAGGTCACGCATCCCACCGAGAACCTGCGCGCTGCTGCCGAAGTCACACGCTGGCAACACGAGACCGACCGCTATGCCGATGAGTCCAAGGCTATCGTCGTCAGTCTCTGGCGATCGTGGGAGATTTACGACCCGCGCTTGCGCTTTCGTGTCCGGACCGCCGAAGAACTCGAAGCCGTCATTGCCGAAGCCAAAACTGAGGGCAAGGAACTCTACGTAGTGGTCGGGCACAAGGGCCTGGCGCAGGATCTGAATGCTGACATTCTGGCATTGCTTGCCGATACCGAGCGATTTGAAGAGCTGGACACCCTCTGGGCGCCGGAATTCTTCCTGACGCTCTTCCCATACAGGTGTTTCAGGGGGCGGCCCCGGAATCTGCCAGCCACCGGCATTGACAAATGGCTGCATCCCTCACACCCTGCGTGCCTATGGACAAAGTCAGAATTGGAATCGTCGGCCTGGGAAATATGGGCCGGGCACACCGTCAGAATATTCGCGACGGTAAGGTGAAGCGTATCGAAGTCACTGCAATCTGCGACCGCTCCGATTTCCTGCCCGAGCCAGTGGATGGTGAGAAGCAATTCAGCGATGTGAGCGAAATGATCGCCTCTGGCGAGATCGATGCGATCCACATTTGCACCCCTCACTACTCCCACACACCGATCGGAATCGAGGCTCTGCATGCTGGATTGCACGTATTGGTTGAAAAACCATTGTCCGTTCACAAAGCCGATTGCCAGCGCTTGATCGCCGCCTATACCGACCGGTCGAAGGTGTTTGCCGCGATGTTCAATCAGCGCACGGATCCGCACTACCGCACGTTGAAGAGTCTGGTCGATTCGGGTGAAATCGGAAAAGTGCGGCGCATCAATTGGACGGTCACTGACTGGTTCCGCACGGAATATTACTACGCGCTCGGCGGCTGGCGGGCGACGTGGAAAGGCGAAGGCGGCGGTGTCCTGCTGAACCAGTGTCCGCATAACCTGGACTTGTTCCAATGGATCTTCGGCATGCCCCGGCGCATCCATGGCTTTTGCAATTTTGGCCGTTATCACCAGATCGAGGTCGAGGATGACGTGACGGCATACTTTGGATACGACGATGGAAAGAACGCCACGTTCATCACGTCAACGGGTGAGGCGCCTGGGCAGAATCGATTGGAAGTCGTCGCTGAGCGAGGCCTGGTCACTGTCGAAGAAGGTGGCATCCGCTGGAAACGCAACACCAAGGAGATGTCTGAGTTCAGCAATACCGTGAACGCTGGCTTTGCCAAGCCAGACACCTGGGATGTTACCATTCCCATCGAGGGCCGCGGCGGTCAGCACGTCGAAATTTTACAGAACTTCGTCGACGCAGTGTTGGATGGCGCGCCGCTGATCAGTCCTGCGATCGAAGGCATCAACAGCGTTGAGTTGGCGAATGCGACCATGCTTTCCGCGTGGGAAGACAAGACGATCCATCTTCCGATGGATGCCGGACTTTACGAAGAACTACTCATGGGAAAAGCCGAATCCTCTACATTTGAAAAAAAGAAAATCGAGGTGATGCACGCGTCTGCCGATGATTTCTCGAAGTCATTCTGAACGGGAGAGAGCGTTGGAGCGATGTGTTACCACTGTTCATACGTCCCGGAAGGACTACAGACAGTACGGTGCACTCGGCTTGAGCTCAGGGTCACTGGTGCTTTCGCGCCGGGAGGTCAGGTCAACGAGACAAACCCGTTATGAGTGACAGCCCGGTTGCAGCGAAAGTCTCAGAGCAGTCTGGTAGTGCATTCGCTCGCTGGCTGTGGCTGGGGACGTCGTTGCTGTGCTTCGTGGTATTTGCTCAGCATTTCTTCGGGGTTGGTTTCACTAAAATGATCGAGCTGGATTCAGACGCATTGCGATCGGACGACGGTCATGCCTGGAAAGTAAAATTGCCTGCGGACCATCGGACGTTTGCCGCCCGGTATCGCCTCAAGGTGTTCGAGGACGGCAAGGAGATCGGGCCCAATGAGCGCAGCAATCATCGCGTGCGCCAGCATGGCAGTGGTCGTTATCGCGTGGATGAAAAGGGGATGCTGCGAATCTCAGCTTCGGATAATTCGTCGATAGCGTTGAATGTGCGGAAGTATTCCCTGCAAGTTCCGGCCCGGGTAAAGCCGCTGCAGCTTGGAGGGGCGTTGGCGTTATTGTTAGTATCAAGCTGGCTGGTCTGGCGGCGCGGCGATGTTCCGTTTTCCAGGCGGGTAGCGTTGCCGACGATCGGCTGGGTCGCAGTGCTGGTGTTGGCGGTTGCGCTCACCGTGCGCTTCTGGGCGATGGGAGCCTACGCGAGATTTTCGGACGGCGGTTTTTCGGTGAATGGGATTCCTTACAGTGATGCAATGGGCTGGCTGGACCAGGCGACAGCCTTGTTCCGCGGCTACGGCTTCCACGGAGTTTACGCGGGTCAGCGGCCCTTTTATGCCGTCTTTCTCGCGGCCGCCTATCACTTGTTCGGGGAGTCACTGGAAACCGGGCGAGTGATCAATCTAATCTGCGGTGCGCTGTCGTGCATGTTTCTGTTTCTGTTCATCGCCCGTGCTACTGGCAGG